>NZ_DALZCD010000101.1:0-13512 GCF_031978025.1 Erwinia sp. | reverse complement strand
GCTACGGCCCGGCAGGCCTGACCGGCTGGGCGGTGAAATCCGTCGCCCGCCGTCCGCTGAAGATTATTTTGGCCTGGGCGCTGGAACCGCTTATCCGACGCGTGCTGCGGGGGGCGACGGCGCGCTGGAACAAGCCCTGAACGTCGCGGCTGTGCTATTCTGAGCCGCCGGCCTTAAGGATACTGACCAATGAAACGACTTCAAACAGAACTGCTTTCGTTAATGAACCGGGGCGCAGATCGCCATTTGCGCCTCGCCGTCACCGGCCTGAGCCGCAGTGGCAAAACGGCTTTTATCACCTCGTTGGTCAATCAACTGCTTAACGTCAATGCGGACGCGCGCCTGCCGATGTTTTCCGCTGCCCGGGAAGGTCGCCTGTTAGGCGTCAAGCGCGTGCCACAACGCGATATGGGTATCCAACGCTTTACCTATGATGAAGGGCTGTCGCAGCTTTATGGTGAGCCGCCCGCCTGGCCGACGCCTACGCGTGGGGTAAGCGAAATGCGCCTGGCGCTGCGCTATCGCTCGCAGGCTTCTCTGCTCCGCCACTTTAAAGATACCTCTACGCTGTATCTTGAAATCGTCGACTATCCGGGTGAATGGCTGCTGGATCTGCCCATGCTGGCGCAGGATTATTTCAGCTGGTCGCAGCAGATGACGGGCTTATTGAACGGCGATCGCGCCCTTTGGTCGGCCCAGTGGCGTCAGCTTTGTGCGGATTTGGATCCGCTGGCCCCTGCGGATGAAAATCGACTGGCGGAGATCGCGGCGGCGTGGACCGATTACCTGCATAAATGCAAACAGCAAGGGCTGCATTTTATCCAGCCTGGCCGTTTTGTCCTGCCAGGCGAAATGGCCGGTGCGCCCGCCCTGCAGTTTTTCCCCTGGCCGCAGGCGGAAGAGGTGAGCCTCTCCAGGCTGGCTCAGGCCGATGCCAACAGCAATATCGGCATGCTGCGCGCGCGCTACCACTACTATTGCCAGCACGTGGTGAAAGGTTTCTATAAGGATCATTTCCTGCGTTTTGACCGACAAATCGTGCTGGTGGACTGTCTACAGCCGCTCAACAGCGGGCCGCAGGCTTTTAACGATATGCGGTTGGCTCTGACGCAGCTGATGCAAAGCTTTTCCTATGGGCAGCGCACGCTGTTCCGCCGTCTGTTTTCCCCGGTGATCGATAAGCTCCTGTTTGCCGCCACCAAATCCGATCACGTCACCAGCGATCAGCACGCTAACCTGGTTTCGCTTTTGCAGCAGCTGGTGCAGGACGCCTGGCAGAATGCGGCTTTTGAAGGGATTGATATGGAGTGCCTGGGGCTGGCGTCCGTGCAGGCGACCCAAAGTGGTCTGGTCGATCATCAGGGCGAAAAAATACCGGCGCTGCGCGGCCATCGGCTGGCCGACAATGAGCCGCTGACCGTTTATCCGGGCGAGGTACCGCCGCGCCTGCCGGGTAACGCATTTTGGCAGCAACAGGGATTTCATTTTGAACAGTTCAGGCCCCAACAGGTGGATGCGGACAGGCCTTTGCCCCATATCCGCCTGGATGCGGCGCTGGAATTTCTACTGGGAGATAAACTGCGATGAACGCACCGCTTAAACCGCGTATCGACTTTACGCAGCCGCTGGCGGCAGAAAAAAGTGACGCCATCAAAGCGGCCAAACACTTCACGCCGCAGGAGCCGAGCTTTATTGTTGCAGAACCGGAGCCGCTCGTGGAAGAGGAGGGTGCGGGTGAAAAAGCGGTTGAGACGGCGCTACTGCGCCCCAAACGCAGCCTGTGGCGGACGCTGGTGAAAACCGGCCTGGCACTGTTTGGCCTGAGCGTGGCGGCCCAGGGCGTGCAGTGGACTTATCACGCGTGGCAGGCGCAGGACTGGATCGCCCTTGGCGGCAGCGCGGCAGGCGGGCTGATCGTGGTGGCCGGCGTCGGTTCCCTGCTGAGCGAATGGCGGCGGCTTTACCGGCTGCGTGAACGGGCTGAAGAGCGCGATATCGGCCGCGAACTGTTAAACAGTCACAGCATGGGCAAGGGTCGCGAATTCTGTGAAAGGCTGGCCCGTCAGGCCGGGCTGGATCGGGCTAATCCGGCGCTGCAACGTTGGCACGCCTCGCTGCACGAAACGCATAACGATCGCGAAGTCGTGGCGCTCTATGCACAGATAGTGCAGCCAGTACTGGATAACCAGGCACGACGTGAAATCGGCCGCAGCGCCGCCGAATCCACGCTAATGATCGCCGTCAGTCCGCTGGCGTGGGTAGATATGGCGTTTATCGCCTGGCGCAACCTGCGCCTGGTGAACCGCATCGCCGCCCTGTATGGTATCGAATTGGGCTATTTCAGTCGCCTGCGCCTGTTCCGACTGGTGCTGCTGAATATCGCGTTTGCGGGCGCTTCTGAGCTGGTCAGAGAAGTAGGCATGGACTGGATGTCGCAGGATATTGCGGCACGCTTTTCCGCTCGCGCCGCGCAGGGGATTGGCGCAGGTTTGCTGACCGCGCGGCTGGGTATCAAGACGATGGAGCTGTGTCGTCCGCTGCCCTGGCTGGAAGGCGACAAGCCGAAACTGGGTGATTTCCGCCGCGATTTGGTGGTGAAACTGAAAGAGACGTTGCAGAAGTAAGCAACTGTCAACTTTTCCTTCCAGAACGCTTCTGACCCCTATGGCAATGAGGTATTATTATTGTCCGCCCGGAATTGATAAAGGTTTATACATGCGCCTGGAGGTCTTTTGCCACGACCGACTTGGTCTGACCCGCGAACTGCTTGATCTACTGGTTGAAAGGAATATCGACCTGCGCGGCATCGAAATCGCCCCAATCGGCCGCATTTACCTTAATTTTTCAGCGGTGCCTTTCGAACAGTTCAGCCAGCTGATGGCGGAAATACGTCGTATTCCCAGCGTCACCGACGTGCGAACCGTGGCGTTTTTGCCTTCCGAGCGTGAGCATCGGGCACTGAGTGCCCTGCTAATAGCGCTGCCGGAACCGGTGTTCTCCATCGATATGAAAAGCAAAATTGAACTGGCCAATCCTGCGGCTCAGGCGCTGTTTTCGCTTAACGAAGAGAAAATGCGCAACTATGGCGCAGGCGCGCTGATTAGCGGCTTTAATTTTCAGCGCTGGCTGGAAAACGAACGCATCGAGCCGCAGGCGCATCACGTGGTGTTACAGGGACGCGACTTCCTGATGGAAATCACCCCTATTTTTACCGCAGGCGATCGCGAGCAGGCTGACCGGCCGGCCGGGGCCGTGGTCATGCTTAAGTCGACCGCTCGTATGGGGCAACAGCTGCAAAACCTGGCGGTCAATGACGACAGCGAGTTCCAACATATCGTGGCGGTTACGCCCAAAATGCGGCAGGTAGTGGACCAGGCGCGCAAGCTGGCGATGCTTGACGCGCCACTGCTGATTGTCGGCGATACCGGCACCGGCAAAGATATGCTGGCACGCGCCTGCCATTTGCGCAGCGCACGTGGCAAAAAGCCTTTCCTGGCGCTGAACTGCGCCTCGCTGCCGGATGATGTGGCGGAAAGCGAGCTGTTTGGTCATGCTGCCGGTGCCTATCCCAACGCGCTGGAAGGCAAAAAAGGCTTTTTTGAGCAGGCTAACGGCGGCTCGGTGCTGCTGGACGAAATAGGCGAGATGTCGCCAAGAATGCAAACCAAGCTGCTGCGCTTTTTGAACGACGGCACTTTTCGCCGCGTAGGGGAAGAGCATGAGGTGCATGTAGATGTGCGGGTAATCTGCGCCACGCAGAAAAACCTGACGGAAATGGTGCAGCGCGGCGAGTTTCGTGAAGATCTTTTCTATCGGCTGAACGTGCTGACGCTGAACCTGCCACCGTTGCGCGATCGTCCTCAGGATATTCTGCCGCTGACAGAAATGTTTGTTGCCCGTTTTGCGGATGAACAGGGCGTTGCCAGACCTAAACTTTCTCCTCAGCTTAACGCTTTTCTCAGCCGCTATACCTGGCCTGGTAACGTGCGCCAGCTAAAGAACGCGCTTTACCGCGCGCTGACCCAGCTGGAAGGCTACGAACTGCGGCCGCAGGATATCGTTCTGCCTGAGTTCTCAATAGATATTCAGCTGGGCGAGGAGGCCATGGAGGGATCGCTGGATGATATTACCAGCCGCTTTGAGCGCTCGGTGCTGACCAAACTTTATCTCTCTTACCCCAGCACGCGTAAGCTGGCGAAACGTCTTGGCGTCTCGCATACCGCTATCGCCAACAAGCTACGGGAATACGGTCTGAGCAAAAAGGCGGACAGCGAAGGGAAATAGTTAAAAAGCAGAGTCTCGGCTCTGCTTTTCACTTAAGTGCAGCGAAAGGACCGGCTAATACAGAGCAACGGCCCTGTTCGTATCGTCATTAAAAATGAAATTGCAGCAGAGTTAAAAAATTCGGCAATTTTACCTGGGCCTACTGGTGTTGGAAAAAAAGAGTATGTTGCTCTCTTTTATGCCACAACTTATCCGGAAGAGTGGGTGAAATACTATTACGAAAATAATGTGCAGCGCACAGAACCGGCCGTCAGTACCGCCCTGAAACGGCTGACGCCATTTGCATGGAATGAACAAATCAAGGCGGAAAATTACCCTCACGTCAGCTATCTGCTAAAAAAAGCGGCGCAGCACAATATCAGAGGAGGCTATACGTTTGTTCTCCATGACTACAATAATCATCTGGCAATGCTGTCACTACTTATTAATAAAGACGTGACCGAAGAAATTCACTTCTTGTTTAGTTTTACCAGAGTCGGCTGAATTTATTTTTGGCCGCCGTGCATGAAAAATACCTTTCTCTGACTTTATCGCCCAGGGCCAGCCGCGCTTTTCACGACAAGAGAAAATGCGATTCTTTACCAGGCGAGCGTGGGTAAGACGTATGAGGAAAACGGGTTAATACCGGGCATCAGAATAACCACGGTTAAATTTCATAGGGCGAATACAGTGAAAAGGTGGGGGGGGGACCAACGCCAGGCAGTTTGTTTGGGCATGGAACTTAAGCGGGTAAAGCCGGTGCAATAATAAAAGAGGCCGGTCGGCGACCGGCCAGGCAAATTACTTCAGTACGGCCAGTGCAGCATCATAGTCCGGCTCGGTCGCGATTTCATCGACCAGCTGGCTGTGGAGCACTTTATCCTGCTCATCCAGTACTACTACCGCGCGTGCCGTCAGCCCGCGTAGTGCGCCATCATTCAGCGCGACGCCATACTCTTCTTTAAACGTCTCGCCACGCAGAGTAGAGAGCGTGACCACATTGTTCAGTCCTTCCGCGCCGCAAAAGCGCGACTGGGCGAAAGGCAGATCGGAAGAGATGCACAGCACTACCGTATTCTCTACCTTTCCGGCCAGCTCGTTAAATTTGCGCACCGAGGCGGCGCATACGCCGGTATCAACGCTGGGGAAAATATTTAACACCTTGCGCTTGCCCGCATAGTGAGAGAGCGAAACATCAGAAAAATCTTTGGCTACCAGCGTAAACGGCTTCGCGGTCTGGCCCGGCGTCGGCAGTTCGCCTGCTACGGCGACGGGATTACCCTGAAAATGCACGGTCTGAGTCATAAATTTTCCTTATTAACGCGGTAAACGGATGTCTGAGTGTAAGCTATGGCGTCAAACTCCAACAGCGCTAAACACAACATTTCCCGCTTTATTGTCAAAATCCGCCTGGAATGGCTATGGTGTGAAGAGAATCATTGCTCTGCCAAAAGGAACCCTTAATGAGAAGTGTCAAAGTCTGGCCGGAAACCTGGCCGTTGCGCGCGCCTTTTGTTATCGCACGCGGTGGCCGCAACGAAGCGGGTGTATTGGTCGTTGAGCTGGAAGAAGAAGGCATTACCGGTACCGGCGAAGCCACTCCCTACGCGCGATATGGTGAAACAGCGGCATCTGTACAGGCGCAAATTACGGCGCTAGCCAGAGAGCTGGAGCAGGGCATGACGCGCGAACAGCTACAGCATGCGCTACCGGCTGGCGCGGCGCGTAATGCTATCGACTCTGCACTGTGGGATCTGGAAACGCGCAAGGCAAATAGCGATCTCTGGCGAATGACGAATATCACACGTCCCGAGGTGGTGGAAATGGCCCAGACCATCAGTATTGACTCGCCGGAAGTAATGGCGAACGGTGCGCTGGCGCTGTGGCAGAACGGCGCAAAAGTATTAAAAATCAAAATGGATAACGCGCTGATCACGGAACGGCTCGTGGCGATCCGCACAGCCGTGCCGGATGCCACGCTGATTGTCGATGCTAATGAGTCCTGGCACAGCGAAGGCCTGGCAGCACGCTGTCAGCTGCTGGCAGATCTGGGCGTGGCTATGCTCGAACAGCCGTTGCCAGCGGCAGACGACGCGCTGCTGGCGAACTTCATCCACCCGCTGCCGATCTGCGCTGATGAAAGCTGCCATACGCGCGAGAGTCTCTCCCGGCTGGCCGGGCGTTACGAAATGATTAACATCAAGCTCGATAAAACGGGCGGTCTGACCGAGGCGCTGGCGCTGGCTGCCGCCGCTAAAGCGGCCGGACTGGAAGTGATGTTGGGCTGTATGCTGTGCACTTCCAGGGCCATCCGTGCCGCGCTGCCGCTGGTCGATAGCGCTCGCTTCGTCGACCTCGACGGGCCTACCTGGCTGGCACAAGATATCGCCGCTTTACCGTTCCGCTGCGGTAAAATTGCACTTTCAGAAAGTTTTACTTAATAACTCCACCAGTGCGGTCAGATATTTTTCGCTGGCCTCGTCTGCGGAAACTGGCGGTAATTCGGCCGTGACCACCGGCAGGCCCAAATCGGCACACCAGCTGCCGAACGAGCCTGGCGTGGCATAGCCGACGGAAGTGACCAGCGGCAGGTGCATCTCTTCTGCCAGCCAGCGGCCCACTTCGCTGTTGAGAGGATCCTCGATACAGGCCAGCGGCTCATGAAAACTCACTACCCAGGCGGGATTGAGCTGGTGGATAAGTGCGCACAACGCCTGGGTTTCAGGTTCAGAACCGGCTTTTTCACCTGTGGAAAGCGTGACGTCCCGTTCATTAGCCATGCTGTTCCAGCGATAGACCGTCTCGCCTGGCTGCCAGTTAGCGGCAGGAAAATTACGGTTCAAATCCACGCCGCGAGCATTGGCCCGCAAGCCAAGCTGACAGCCATCGGGATTGACCGCCAGTACCACATGATGGCGCCGGTGCATTTCATGCAGTGTGCGCATTGCGCAGGAAAGCGTAATGACTGCCGCCGTCTCGTCGCCGTGCGTGCCGGCCAGGATTAGCCCGCTGGCATCGTCCGCCTTTGGTGCAGGAAACCAAAGCAGGGGGGCGCCCAGCACACTGCTGCCATAGCGCAGGCGATCGGCGTTTAGCTTGCCGCGTCGGGGCCGTGGGTGATGTTGAGGCATGGTGACTCCAGAGGATTGGTCTGAATACTTTTTATAGCAGACCTGGCGCGCTGAAAGGAGGATGTTTTCCGTGTTGTGAAGTGGCGAGCCGGAAAATGCTGTAATTATCACAATCAGTTGCGCTAAAGTTCCCTCTACATTCTGTTGCCCTGACTGAGGTATCCTGATGAGGATCGCTTTTCGTTATCCATTAACGCTGCTGGCCCTGAGCGTTAGCGCTTCCCTTTGCGCTGCAGAGGTGCCGCCCGGTACCGAACTGGCCGCTCGCCAGGAAATTGTTCGTCATATCAAAGATGAGCCCGCTTCACTCGATCCTGCAAAAGCGGTCGGTCTGCCGGAAATTCAGGTTATCCGCGATCTCTTTGAAGGATTGACCAGTCAAAACGCGCAGGGCGACAGCGTGCCGGGCGTGGCAACGCAGTGGCAGACAACCGACAACAAAACCTGGATTTTTACGCTGCGTCAGGATGCCCGCTGGTCAAACGGCGATCCGGTGACCGCCAGCGATTTTGTCTACAGCTGGCGGCGGGTGGTCGATCCGAAAACCGCCTCGACTTTCGCCTGGTTTGCCGATCTGGCCGGTATTGCTAACGCGGCCGCCATCACCCGAGGCGAAATGACGCCCGATAAGCTGGGCGTCAGCGCGCTGGATAATCACCGGTTAAAGGTGACGCTGGACAAGCCCGTGCCGTATTTTGTCAGCCTGACGGCTAATTTCAGCCTCTATCCGGTGCCACAAAAGGTGGTCGACCAGCAGGGAGCGGCCTGGACGCAACCAGGCCAGTTGGTGGGTAACGGCGCGTATAAATTGCAGGAAAGGGTGGTGAATGAAAAGCTGGTGCTGGTGCGTAACGATCGCTATTGGGATAACGCACACAGCGTCATCAACAAAGTGACCTTTGTGCCCATCAGTGAGGAGTCGAGCGCAACCAAACGTTACCGCGCGGACGATATCGACATTACCGAATCCTTCCCTAAGAATATGTATGGACTGCTAAAAAAACAGATCCCTGCCGAAGTTTATACGCCCGACCAGCTGGGCACCTATTATTACGCTTTCAACACGCAAAAAGGCCCCACGGCGGATGTTCGCGTCCGTCAGGCACTTTCGTGGAGCATCGATCGACGCATCATTGCGGAGAAGGTGTTAGGGACGGGTGAGAAACCGGCCTGGCATTTCACGCCTGATGTTACCCATGGTTTTAAGCCGCAACCGGGTTTCCTACAGCAGCATTCCCAGGCGGAGCTGGATGCCCAGGCAAAAACCCTGCTGGCGGCGGCGGGCTATGGACCGACGCACCCGCTTAGCCTGACGCTGCTGTATAACAGTTCTGAAAACAACCAAAAAATTGCTATCGCCGTGGCTTCCATGTGGAAGAAAAACCTGGGCGTTAACGTCAAGCTGCAGAACCAGGAGTGGAAAACCTATATCGACAGCCGTAACACTGGCCGTTTCGATGTGATCCGCGCCTCCTGGGTGGGGGATTACAACGAACCCTCCTCTTTCCTGAGCCTGCTGACCGCCAGCCACAGCGGCAATATTTCACGCTTTAAAGAGGCAGCCTACGATGATTTGCTGGCTAAAGCGAGTCGGGAAACCGACGGCGAAATGCGCAATCAGGCTTATAATCGGGCAGAGCAAATTCTGGCGGATCGGGTGCCTGTTGCTCCGCTTTACCAGCTCTCCAACGGTCGTCTGATTAAGCCCTGGGTGAAAGGTTACCCGATAACCAATCCGGAAGATGTGGCTTACAGTCGGATGCTTTATATCATTAAGCACTAAGACAGCGCCGACGCTGCTGCGTCGGCCATAGCCGGGTGGTCCTGCACGCTGTTTAACGTTTGATAAACCCGCTAATCATGCAGCTGCTTGACGCATTATTATCCGGTTGGTAAAGGATAATAGTGGACAGTGAATCCCGTTATCAGGTGCTTTATGATTAAAATCGTGACGCTGTTTTCTTTGATCGTGCTGTTATCCGGCTGCGCGTTAAAGCAGTATCCTTCTTCGCCGTCGGTCAGCGAAGTACAAAAAACCACTATGGACTGCCCGGCCGTGCAAAAAGAAATCGCCAGCCAGCAACAGGTACAGCAGCAGATTGATAAAACCGGGCAATTTAACGGGCTGACCGTGCTGGGCTTTATAGGTGACTTTGGCATCGGTAACGGCGTGGCAAAAAGCCTGGCGCAGAAACATGCCGATCAGCGGACGATGCAGTTAAAACAGCTGGAAAAAATAAAGTGCTCTTCCACGCAAGCGAGTTGAAAAAGCGAATTACGAGAGATCTCACCGTTTCACTACACAATGCTTGAGCTACCCCTGCAATGATCCTGGGTAGCGGCTGGATTGCCACTGCTTCGCTGCAGGCAAAACCTGACATCGGCGCAATCCGATCGTCAGGTTTTTTTATTTGTGGGTCACTAAATGGATATTATTAAAATACTCAATAACAACGTGGCGATAGTGCTGGATGAGCAGGGCAAAGAGCAGGTTGTAATGGGACGCGGGCTGGCCTTTCAGATGCGGCCATAACGCCAGGAAAGGGCGTAAAAATACCCGCAACGATATTGATAAAAAGATTAAAAAAGACAGCTTTGCCGGAGCGGCAGAAGAGTGCTCCCCTTCGCTCAGAAGCACCTGATAAACATCTCCAACGTGATTGCCGATCGCCACCTGATACTGTCCGCCGCTCTCCACGACAGTAATAACCCCTGGATTTTGTTTCAGAGAAGTCGTATCGGCCAGCGCTGCGAATTTAAGCCTGAAGCGCAGCCGGGTCGAGCAGTGCACCAGCGATACGATATTTTCCCGGCCGCCCACGCCCTGCAGAATGTGTTGGGCCAGCTCCTGATAATTCATAAAACGCTCCCCGCATCTTCACCTTAATTGAAAAAAACCAAAAAAAAACCTGAACCGCTTATTTGCATGCCCGGGGCGAAAATAAGCGGTTCAGGTTTTGCCTGCGTATACAGTGACAACCTGATTAGCGTTAAGGTTAATTTCTTAAAGGTGAACAAATAACAAGCGTCGGCTGCGGGTTGATGCCTGAATCCTGAAGCGGAGCGGATTTAATTTGCGAAATGACAAACTTTTTAACATCTGCCGTCATAAAGGCAGTTTTGCATTGGTATTCACGCAGGCTAGACTGTACCGCATTGATTATGCTGCGAGGAGCGGTTGTGGAAAGCATAGCAGGCAAGGCCCTACAGGTATCGGACGCCATTATTTCCTGCCAGTTGGATGGAAAGGGCGGACTGATCCCGATTGAAGATAAAGACGTAATTCATTGTGACAAGCCTTGCTGGCTGCATCTTAATTATACCCACCGGGAAAGTGCAGAGTGGCTGATGTCCACACCACTGATCCCGGACGCCGTACGCGACGCGCTGGGCGGCGACAGTATGCGTCCGAGAGTCAATCGACTGGGCGATGGTACGATGATTACGCTACGCAGCGTCAACCTGAACAGCGAATCGCGCCCTGATCAGCTGGTAGTGGTCCGGGTTTTTATTAATGACCGACTGATTGTTTCTACCCGCCAGCGTAAGGTTTTTGCTATCGATGAAGTGCTGACCGATCTGCAAAACGGCAACGGGCCGGTTAACGGCGGCAGCTGGCTGGTGGACGTATGCGACGCCCTGACCGATCACACCAGCGAATTTATTGAGGAGTTGCACGATAAAATTATTGAACTGGAAGATGCCGTCGTCGATCAGCAGGTGCCACCAAGAGGTGAACTGGCGCTGATCCGCAAGCAGCTGATTATTATGCGGCGCTATATGGCACCTCAGCGTGATGTGTTTTCGCGCATCGCCAGTGAAAGGCTGCCGTGGATGAGTGACGATGACCGGCGACGGATGCAGGATATTGCCGACAGGCTGGGGCGCGGGCTGGACGATCTGGACGCCAGCGTGGCGCGTACGGCAGTACTGGCGGATGAAATCAGTACGGTGATGGCGGAAGCCATGAACCGTCGTACCTATACCATGTCGCTGTTGGCAATGGTGTTTTTGCCGACCACGTTTCTTACCGGACTGTTCGGCGTTAACCTGGGGGGCATCCCGGGCGGCAGCTGGCGCTTCGGTTTTGCCACCTTTTGCTTTTTGTTAGTTGCTCTGGTGCTGGGCGTTGCCTGGTGGTTACGTCGCCGTAAATGGTTGTAATTTATCGCCACTCTGCCGTGATAAAGCGCAAAAAGGGGCAATAAAGCTGATCGATATCAATAAAAGCAGGGGGCGGCTGGGGCAAACTCTTTATCGCAGGTGAATGCAACGTCAAGCGATGGGCGTTGCGCTCCATATTGTCTTACTTCCTTTTTTGAATTACTGCATAGCACTTTTAATTCGTACAGGCCGACGTAAGTCGGCTTTTTTTTATCCGTTTGCCAGCGCTGGCGAGGGTGCCTATGCTTACAGTTCACCTTAAGTTCGAGGAGGAAGATATGCTGTCCGACGACGTAATGGATACACCAAGAGCTTCCGATCCGGTACCGACCGATCCCGTACCGATTCCCGATCCTATCCCACCACCGCAGCCTCTGCCCGATCCGCCGCCTGATATGCCGGATCCGATTACCGATCCGCCGCCGCACATGTAGCATGGCCAGGCCGGTTAATATAACCGGCCTTTTGTTGGCTGCTGACGGAAGCGGTCCGAATATTTCCACCTCTGCTAAAAACCCGTATAATCCGCGACAGTCCAAAGCCCAACCAGGAAATCCGCCGCCGGTTTGTCCGTTCGGTGTAATAAGTATTTATGAATCAGATTGATACAAGAAAAGATACGCTCGAATTTAACAAGCTGCAGAAGCGTCTCAGAAGAAATGTCGGTAACGCCATCATTGATTACAACATGATTGAAGAAAACGACGTGGTGATGGCCTGCATGAGCGGAGGAAAAGACTCTTTTGCTATGCTGGATATTCTGCTGAGCCTGCAAAAAGTCGCGCCCGTGAAGTTTGAGGTGGTGGCGGTAAACCTTGATCAGAAGCAGCCCGGTTTTCCCGAGCATATTCTGCCAGCGTATTTCGAGAGCCTGAACATCCCTTACTACATTGTGGATAAGGACACTTACTCCGTCGTAAAAGAAAAAGTCCCGGAAGGCAAAACGACTTGTGGTCTGTGCTCAAGGCTGCGCCGCGGTACGCTCTATTCTTTTGCCGAGCGGATCGGCGCCACTAAAATCGCACTGGGCCACCATCTTGACGACATTGTGGAAACCCTGTTTCTGAACATCTTCCACGGCGCGCGCATGAAAGCGATGCCGCCCAAGCTACGTTCTGACGATGGCCGAAATGTGGTTATCCGCCCGCTGGCCTACTGCCGCGAAAAAGATCTGATTGCCTATTCTGAACAAAAAGACTTCCCTATTATCCCGTGCAACCTTTGTGGCTCGCAGGAAAATCTGCAGCGCCAGGCAATTAAAGCGATGCTTGCAGAATGGGATAAAAAAGAGCCGGGCCGCGTAGAGAGCGTCTTCAAATCGCTGCAAAACGTCAGTCCGAGCCAGCTGGCAGATCGCAATCTGTTCGATTTTGTCAACCTGCCGCTGGATCGGGAAGGCGAAAGAGAGGAATACGCTTTTACCGAAGCGACGGTATCCTCTACCAATATTGATAAAGCAATGTTTATCGACGTCACTAATATCTGAGTGAACAGGGGAAGCATTTCCCCTGTGCCTTGCTGTGCAGCCTGTCAGTCAGGCTGCATTCTTCAACCCTTTCCCCGGCGAAAATCATTGCCTTTCCGACAGGCTAAATCGTGCCAGTTGTTAATATCAGGTTATTTAATTAATCCTCTCCTGAAAAATAATGTTATTTATGATGCAATATCAGCCCCTTTTTTTGTGCAGAAACGCACAGAGAAACACTGTTGTTTTTTTGAACTTCGTTGTTACTTTATGAACTAACTTAATGCAGTCCACCATTTAATACTGAAAGGAGTCTGTATGTATCAGGTTGACTATAATAGTTATCGTTCAGTGAAAAGTTTCAATCGACGCGTGCGCTTTCTGGTTATGCACTATACTGCCGAAGATTTTATCTCATCAGTGAGAACCCTGACCGGTACTACGGTTAGCGCGCATTATCTTGTTCCGGACCCTGCGGAAAAAAGTTAC
>NZ_DALZCD010000100.1:0-13543 GCF_031978025.1 Erwinia sp. | reverse complement strand
TCATGGCTGCCTGGAAACGGTCGCGAGTCTGGAAAGCGTACTGGAGCTGGCTGCGCAAAAAATGCAGGCCGCACCGGACTGCCTGCTCCATCAACAGCCGCTGACTGCAGACTCGCTCTGCGATGCCGCGCTGGCAGGCGATCCCTGGCGAAAGGGATCGTTACCGGCGTCGGACATCACGTTGGCCGTATCCTGGCGATTATGGTTAATCTCTTCAATCCAGAAAAAATAGTAATAGGATCGCCCCTTAATCGCGCCCGCGATATTCTCTTTCCCGCCATCGCCGACTGCGTGCGCCGTCAGTCGCTGCCGGTCTATGGTCAGCACATCGCCATCGAACCTACCCGATTTTACAATCAGGGAACGATGCCTGGCGCCGCGCTGGTCAAGGATGCGCTCTATAACGGCACGCTGTTGGTGAAACTGCTCCAGGGTTAAAGCCCCGCCTTTATTACGCAAAATATTGCGCTAACGCAAGCCTCGCTCCGGTTCACTACCCTAAGATGTTGCGTCTTAATTGTTAATTATTGTTTATAAATTATCGACGAAATCGGAGCGTAGAGAGGATATGTTAAAGCGTTTATTTGTCACTGGCACCGATACAGAAGTGGGTAAAACAGTGGTCAGCCGCGCGCTCTTGCAGACGCTGTCCGAAGGTGGCCGGCGCGTGGCGGGCTACAAACCGGTTGCCAAAAGCAGCCATCAGACCGAAGAGGGGCCGCGCAACAAGGACGCGCTCGTGCTACAGGCTTCTTCTTCCGTTGCGCTTCCTTATTCCGTTATTAACCCACTGACCCTGCTGGATGACGAGATCAGTACCAGTCGTGACGCCATCATCAACTATCATACGCTGAGCGAAGGCCTTGATGCGCTGTCGACTCAGGTAGATTCTGTTGTTGTGGAAGGTACCGGCGGCTGGCATAGCCTGATGAACGACCTGCGGCCGCTTTCCGCCTGGGCGGTGGATGAGCAGCTGCCGGTAATCATGGTGGTGGGCATCAAGCTGGGCTGCATCAGTCATGCGCTGTTGACGGCGCAGGCGATAGCGAACGATGGGTTGCCGTTGCTGGGCTGGGTCGCTAACCGCATCAATCCGGGGCTGGCGCACTATGCGGAAATTATTGATGTGCTAACGCAAAAAATCCCGGCACCGCTACTGGGCGAGCTGCCGTACCTGCCGAAACCGGAGCAGCGCGAGCTGGCCCGTTATCTTGATTTGAGCGCGCTCCGTCAGTAACCGAAAAAGCCACCGTTCCCCCTTTTCCTTTCTTCCTGCCGCTGCAGCCTCCGCTGTAGCGGTTTTTTTATTGTTGCAGCGCACAAACAGGAAACATCCGGCGTCAATCCAGGCCAGAATAGAACGGACAACACTAAGGAGCGGTATGACTGAAACAGCACACACCGGGGTGAGCCATCGCCACTGGATACTGATCGCCGCAATGCTGGCGATGTTTATGGCGGCGATTGAGGTGACTATCGTCGCGACGGCCATGCCCACTATCGTGGCAGAACTGGGGGGATTTGCGCAATTTGGCTGGGTTTTTTCCGTTTACCTGCTGACCCAGGCGGTCAGCGTGCCGCTTTACGGCAGGCTCGCCGATTTATGGGGCAGGAAACGCGTCTTCTTTATGGGCACGTCGCTGTTCCTTATCGGCTCGGTGCTGTGCGGGTTCGCGCCCAATATGAGCTGGCTGATCCTTTTTCGTGCCGTACAGGGGCTGGGCGCGGGGGCAATTATGCCGCTGACGGCGACCATTATTGCTGACGTCTACTCGCCGAAAGAACGAGCGGGCATCCAGGGCTGGCTGTCCAGCGTCTGGGGCGTGGCGGCAGTAGTAGGGCCCCTCACCGGCGCCTGGATAGTGGCACATTTCAGCTGGTCGCTGGTGTTCTGGGTTAACGTGCCGGTAGGGATGGTTTCCATGCTGATGCTGGCGCGCTGGTTTCCGGAATCAAGAGGCGAAACACGCCAAAAGCTTAACCTGGCAGGCAGCGGCTGGCTGATGCTGACGGTCAGCGCGCTGCTAACGGCGCTGCTTCAGGCGCAGCTGCTCGGCAACTGGGCGTTTGGCCTGGCTGGCGTCGCGCTACTGGCGGCTTTTATGCTGGTACGGCATGAAAAAAGGGCGGCGGCCCCGCTTTTTCCGCTGTTGCTGTGGCGCAGCCGCACTATCGTAGCGGGTAATCTCGGCAACCTGATTATCGGGGCAGCCATGATGGGCATCAGCGCATTCTTGCCAACGTGGATCCAGGGCGTAAACGGCGGAACGCCGCTGCAGGCAGGAAGCGCGCTGGCGATGATGTCGATCGGCTGGCCGTTGGCCAGCACGCTCAGCGGCAGGCTAATGTTGCGTACCTCTTACCGTTTCACCGCCCAGCTGGGCTCGTTGCTGTTGATTGCCGGCACGGCGCTGCTGATGCTGTTGCAGGTTGACAGTAGCATCAGCTACGCGGGCTTCGCCGCGTTCGTCATTGGTACCGGCATGGGCATGACCAGCACCACGTTCCTGATCGCCGTGCAGAACAGCGCGGAATTTTCAGTACGCGGCATTTGTACCGCTTCGGTGATGTTCAGCCGTTTGTTGGGCTCGGCGGCCGGGACGGCAATAATGGGGGCAGTTCTGAACTATAACCTGTCGCAGCGGCTGCCGCAGCAGGACGATCCGGTTCAGCAAATCATGGCGCAGGGGCAGAGAGAAGCCTTATCGCAGGGCGATTTACAGCACATTATCGGAGAAGTCGCTCACTCGCTACACTGGGTGTTTGCCGTGTCGCTGATGATTGCTTTCGCCAGCCTGGCGGTGGCGCGCTTTATCCCGGCGAAGCGGCCGGAATAAAAAAGGGCCGCTTTCGCGGCCCTTAACAATCAGGAAGAGGGCGCATCCTGAGAGGTTCCGGCGCTGGCCGGGACGGCTGTATCACTCTCGCCGTTGCGTTCACGCTTGTAGACTATTTTTTGTGAATCATTTTCGCAGTGGCCTACCACCTGACCGCCAGCCTGATCGGCCTGATCGCTGGGGACGACTTCCAGCGTGAAGCCGGAAGCAGGTACGCCGTTATTAATAATTTTCTGATTAATGTCCGCTTTAACCGTTTCGCAAGAAGCCTGTGCAGCCAGCGGAGCGGCGATCATCAACGCCGGTAACAGCCATTTTATCGCTTTCATCGTCCTTCCTTTTGCCTGAAAATTACGCTAACTATAGCAGCAATCTGCTATCAGGGTGCGACAGGGCGTCCGCTGCGACGATCCAGACAGCGCAGGGTGTTTGGCTCCCAGTAAGCATTGACATTCAGGCTCTGCTCACAGGCGTCGCGAGTATCAATGGCGCGATCGACTTTATCAAAATTCTTTTCCACACGCTGATTCACCTTGTTGCGCAGGCGATGGGTTTCGTCCCACTGTTCTTTTTCCTGACGCGCCTGCTCCTGGGTAAGCGAGCTGTCGCCATCCTGAATAATCAGCCTGTCCGTTCTGGCTTGGGCGGACTGCTGAAAAGAAAACAGCGCACCAAACAGAACCAGCGGCAGAGCCGCTCTGGCAAGCAGGGGGGGCCAGAAAGTCATCTTTTTCATGAGTAAATCCTTATTCCTGTTTTACAGCCGCGCGGCTGCGTCGGACGGCACAGATAGTATATCATCTGCGGTCGCAGGCTAACCAGCTGGCTTGCATATCCGTTTAGCCTGTAGAGAGGTAACATGCTGCTGAAAACCGTCCTGCTTTTTTTTCTGACCGCACTCGCCGAAATCATCGGTTGCTTTCTTCCCTGGCTGTGGCTGCGCAAGGACGGCTCCGCCTGGCTATTGTTGCCCGCCGCGGCCAGCCTGGCGCTGTTTGTCTGGCTGCTGACGCTGCATCCGGCAGCGAGCGGGCGCGTCTATGCGGCCTATGGTGGCGTCTACGTAGTAACGGCAATGATGTGGTTACGTGTAGTCGAGGGCGTCAGGCTAAGCCACTACGACTGGGCGGGGGCGGCCATTGCTTTAGGCGGGATGCTGATTATCGTTATCGGTTGGGGGAGAGGGTAGCCCGGCGGAGAAACCTGGCGAACACTGGCCGCCAGGTCAGATGAGACGTTACGCCTTGTGCACTTTCAGGCCAGCCAGCGTTTGCGAGACCGGCATCATTTCCAGGGTATTAATATTGACATGCTTCGGCAACGTGGCGACCCACCAGACGGCTTCGGTCACATCTTCGGCCGTCAGAGGCTCGGTGCCGTCGTAAACGCTTTCCGCTTTAGCGTCATCGCCCTTAAAGCGGACGTTGGAAAACTCAGTGCCGCCCACCAGGCCGGGTTCGATATCGGTAACGCGCAGGGCAGTGCCGTGCAGATCGGTACGCAGGTTCAGGCTGAACTGACGCACAAAAGCTTTGGTCGCGCCGTAAACGTTGCCGCCCGCGTAAGGCCAGCTGCCGGCAATCGATCCCAGATTAATAATATGGCCGACGTTACGCTCAACCATTGCAGGCAGTAAGGCACGCGTCATATAGACCAACCCTTTATTATTGGTGTCGATCATCGCTTCCCAGTCATCCAGGTTGGCTTTGTGCGCGGGTTCGATGCCTAACGCCAGGCCAGCGTTGTTGACCAGCACGTCAATATTGCGCCATTCGGCAGGAAGCTGCGCCAGCGCGTCTTCAATAGCCGCACGGTTGCGAACGTCAAGCTGCAGCGTATAAAGGTGCTCGCCCAGCTCCTCTTTCAGCGTTTGCAAACGCTCCTGACGGCGTCCGGTGGCGATTACCTTGTGTCCTTCGCGGATAAAGCGGCGGGTAATGCTTTCGCCAAATCCGGCAGTTGCACCCGTAACAAATATGATCATCTCACTGTTCCTCAACACATTTTGGGTTCTGAACACCATAACACTTCAGATCGCTTCTGATAAGAACGTTTGATTAGGGTTAATAATCTGTCCTGCACGGTCAGGGTGCACCCTGCACCAAAAAGGGCGGAAAGCGGTGCCTGAAAGCGGACAAAACTTGTTACCCCGCAATGAAAATCGGATAGCAATCGGTTGCCGGGGTAGGCAATCGGTTGCGCATACGATTGCCTTGGGTTAACCCGGCGGGGTGAACGTTATTAATTTAACTACATGATAAATAAAGAATAAATGCGAATCCTCTTTTGGCACAGCAATTGCAACAGGGAAGGCAGGCCGTTCACGGTTTGCCAAAGACTTGTTCAAAAGGAAGCGCTATGTCGTCAGTTACCGCCATTCGCGGCAGTTTTTTTGATATCACCGCACCGGTCAGCCAGCCTGAAGAGCTACCGGAACGCGCCCGCTACATTGAAGACGGCCTGCTGCTGCTGCGCGAAGGCAAGATCGTTTCACTGCAGGCCTGGGAAACGGGGCGTCACCAGCTTGCCGATGAGCGGAAAGTAACCGACTACCGTGGCAAGCTCATCGTGCCAGGCTTCGTCGATAGCCATATTCACTATCCGCAGACGGAAATGATTGGCGCTTTTGGTGAGCCGCTTTTGGAATGGCTGCAGCAGTATACTTTCCCGGTGGAAAGCCAGTACCACTGTCCGCAACATGCGGCGAAAATGTCTGCCTTTTTTCTGCATCAGCTGCTGAGCAACGGCACCACCACGGCGCTGGTTTTCGGCACCGTACACCCGGAATCGGTGGACGCGCTGTTTAGCGCGGCCGAAGGTCTGGGCATGCGGCTGATCGCCGGGAAAGTCATGATGGATCGCCATGCGCCAGATTACCTGACCGAAACGCCTGAGCAGAGCTATCAGCAAACCCGCGAGCTGATTGAACGCTGGCACAATCGCGGTCGCCTGAGCTATGCCCTGACGCCGCGTTTTGCGCCAACCTCTTCACCGGCGCTGCTGGAAAAAGTCAGGCAGCTGAAGGAAGAGTGGCCGGATCTCTGGCTGCACACGCATCTGAGCGAAAACCCGCAGGAAGTTGCCTGGGTGAAGGCACTGTTTCCCGAGCGTGAAAGTTATCTGGACGTTTACCATCATTATCGGCTCACGGGGCGCCGCAGCGTCTTTGCGCACTGTATTCATCTGGAAGAGAGCGAGTGGAACTGCCTGCAGCAGACCGGGTCAGCCGTCGCTTTCTGTCCCACCTCTAATCTGTTTCTCGGCAGCGGCCTGTTTAAACTGCAAACCTGCTGGCAAAAAAAGGTCAGGTTGGGCATCGGCACCGACGTTGGCGCAGGGACCACTTTCAACATGCTGCAAACGCTGGGCGAGGCTTACAAGGTCGGACAGCTGCAGCAGTATAAAATGGCGGCCTGCGAAGCCTTCTATCACGCCACGCTCGGCGGCGCGCAGGCGCTGGATCTGCATCATAACATTGGCAACTTCCAGCCCGGTAAAGAGGCGGACTTTGTGGTGCTCGATCCGGCCGTCTCCGCCCTACAAAAGCTGCGCCACGGCAACAGCCGCGATATCTGGGAAAAACTTTTTGTGCTGATGACGCTGGGCGACGATCGCAATATCGCTTGTACCTGGGTCAACGGCAAACTGGTCTGGCAGCCGCAGCACGAGGAGGAAGCCGCATGATCCAATTTTTACTGAATCAGACGTTGATAACCGAACAGGCGCTCGATCCCGGGACAACGGTGCTGAATTATTTACGCCAGAACAGGCGCCGTTGCGGCACGAAAGAGGGATGCGCCTCGGGCGACTGTGGCGCCTGTACCGTCACGCTGGGTAGCGTGGAAGCAGGGAAGATGGTGTACGAAACTGTCAACAGCTGTATCACCTTTGTCAGCAGCCTACAGGGCAAGCAGCTGCTCACGGTGGAGGATCTTCGTCAGGGCAACGAGCTGCACGAGGTACAAAAGGCGCTGGCGGGGTGCCACGCTTCGCAGTGCGGCTTCTGCACGCCGGGTTTTGTGATGTCGCTGTTCACGCTGCAAAAAAACAGTGATGGCTGGCAGCGTAAAGCGGCGGAGCAGGCGCTGGCGGGCAATCTTTGCCGCTGTACCGGCTATCGGCCCATCATTGATGCGGCACGTCAGGTCTGCGAACAGCCGAAACCGGACGTCTTTGCACAGCGTGAGGCGCAGACGGTAGAAAAACTGCTGGCTATCCAAAACCGCGAAGAGCAGGAACTGGCGCTAAACGGTAACCGCTGCCTGCTGCCGAAAAGTCTCGACCGTCTGGCAGAACTGCTGCTGACGTTTCCCGAGGCGAAGCTGCTGGCAGGCGGTACCGATTTGGCGTTACAGGTGACGCAGAATCATAAAGCCCTGCCGCTGGTTATTGCACTGGATGGGGTGGAGACGCTGAAAGCGTGTCGGGAAGAGGAACAGACGATTGTGCTGGGCGCGGGCGCTTCACTGCAGGCCTGCGCCAGGCTCTTACAGCCGCATATTCCTGTTTTTTCGCAGGTGCTGGAGCGCTTCGCTTCATTACAGATCCGCAACCGCGGCACGCTGGGCGGCAATATCGCCAACGGTTCGCCCATCGGCGACACGCCACCCATGCTGCTGGCGTTAAACGCGACGCTGACGCTTCAGCGCGGCGAACAAACCCGTACGCTGCCGCTGGATGCCTTTTTCCTGGGCTATCGTCAAACCGCCCTGCAGCCCGGCGAGTTTATTCGTTCGATCACCCTGCCTAAACTGACGGCGTCACAACATTTCCGGGCCTGGAAAGTCTCTAAGCGGTTGGAAGATGATATTTCCGCCGTTTTTGGCGCCTTTATGCTGGATCGTGCCGCCGACGGCACGGTCACCAGGGCGCGTATCGCTTTTGGCGGCATGGCCGCAACGCCTAAAAGAGCCACGCATTGTGAACATGCCCTGACGGGCAAGCCGCTGACCCAGTCATCGCTGGCGTTGGCCTGCCTTGCGCTGGAACAGGACTTTACGCCACTGAGCGACTTTCGCGCCAGCGCGTCATACCGCTTACAGGTGGCGAAGAATCTGCTGCGCCGCTATCACGCTTCGTTTACGGAAGAGCTGACCCTGCTGGAGGTAACAGACTATGTCCAATAATCGTCCCCTGATAGCGGCCGATGTTATTGCCCGGCAGCATCTGGCGGGTATTCAGAGCGGCGTCGGCAAGAGCAACAGGCATGAGAGCGCTGATAAACACGTCTCCGGCGAGGCGATTTATATCGATGACAGACTGGAACTGCCGGGCATGCTGCATCTGTGTCCGCGTCTTAGCGAGCACGCGCACGCCCGCATCCTCAGCATAGATACCGGCCCCTGCTATGCGATACCCGGCGTGGTGAGCGTGCTGACCTGGCAAAGCGTGCCGGGCGAAGGCGATATCGGCCCCCTGGAGCCGGGCGATCCGCTGCTGGCGAAAGAGGTCGTGGAGTATGTGGGACAGATAGTGCTGGCGGTAGCGGCTTCCACTCCCCAGGCGGCCCGGCAGGCAGCGGAGGCGGCCATTATTGAGTACGAGCCGCTGAAGGCGGTGCTGGACGTCAAAGAGGCGTTGACCAACTCGCATTTTGTGCAGCAGCCACACGTACATCAGCGGGGCGACGTAGAGGCCGCGCTTGCCTGTGCCACTCATCGGTTACAGGGCGAATTCCATATTGGGGGGCAGGAACATTTTTATCTGGAAACGCAGATCGCTCTGGTGGTGCCGGGTGAAGACCAGTCGCTGCAGGTCTTTTCCTCTACGCAAAACCCAACGGAAGTACAAAAGCTGGTGGCATCGGTGATGGGGATCACCATGAACAAAGTGACGATCGATATGCGTCGGATGGGCGGTGGCTTCGGCGGGAAAGAGACACAGGCTGCAGGCGTTGCCTGCCTGTGTGCGGTGGCCGCGCGGGAAACGGGCAGGCCGGTAAAAATGCGGCTGGCGCGGCGTGACGATATGCGTATTACCGGCAAGCGACACCCGTTCTACGTGCGCTATGACGTGGGGGTGGATAACGAGGGGCGCTTCAGTGGCGTGAAAATCGATCTGGCCGGTAACTGCGGTTACTCGTTAGACCTTTCCGGTTCGATTGTCGATCGTGCCATGTTTCATGCTGATAACGCCTATTACCTCGGTGATGCGCTGATTACAGGCTATCGTTGCCGCACCAATACGGCGTCCAATACCGCTTATCGCGGCTTCGGCGGCCCGCAGGGCATGGTGGCAATTGAGCAAATCATGGATCATATCGCCCGTGAACTGAAGCTCGATCCGCTGGAGGTGCGCAAACGTAACTACTACGGCAAAGAGACGCGTAACGTCACGCACTATCACCAGCGGGTGGAAGACAATTTACTGGAGGAGATGACCGCTCAGCTGGAGGAGAGTGCGGAGTATGCAACACGTCGCCGCGATATTACGTCTTTCAACCGCAGCAGCCCTTATCTGAAACGCGGCCTGGCGCTGACGCCGGTGAAGTTTGGTATCTCTTTTACCTCCAGCTTTCTTAATCAGGCGGGTGCGCTGATCCTGATCTACACCGATGGCACCGTGCAGCTTAACCACGGCGGCACGGAAATGGGGCAGGGGCTGAATACCAAAGTCGCGCAAATCGTGGCGGAAGTGTTGCAAATCGATGTCGATCGCATCCAGGTCACCGCAACGGATACCGGCAAGGTGCCCAATACCTCGCCGACCGCGGCCTCAAGCGGCACCGATCTCAACGGTAAAGCTGCCCAGAATGCGGCGCAAATTCTGCGAGACAGATTAACGGCAATGCTGTGTCGTCTGCAGAACTGCGAGGCTGATCAGGTCAGCTTCAGCAACGGTACGGTCAAAGCGGGCGACAAGTATTTTACCTTTGCCGACGTGGCACAGCTGGCCTGGCTGAACCAGGTGCCGCTTTCCGCCACCGGCTACTACAAGGTGCCCGGCATTCATTACGATCGCGAAGCGGGCTGCGGCACGCCGTTCTACTACTACGCTTTCGGCGCGGCCTGTGTGGAAGTCATTATCGATACGCTAACCGGTGAATACCGACTGCTAAGGGCGGATATCCTGCATGACGTGGGGGCTTCGCTGAATCCCGCGATCGATATTGGTCAGGTCGAGGGGGGATTTGTGCAGGGGGTGGGCTGGCTGACCTGTGAGGAGCTGGTGTGGAACGAGCAGGGTCGCCTGATGACCGATGGCCCTGCCAGCTACAAAATCCCGGCGATCGGCGACGTCCCTGCCGACCTGCGGGTCACGCTGGTGGAGAACCGCAAAAACCCCAAAGACACGGTGTTTCATTCCAAAGCGGTAGGCGAACCGCCCTTTATGTTGGGGATCGCCGCCTGGTGTGCGCTGCAGGATGCCGTAGCCAGCGTAGGCAACTACCTCCAGCATCCGCTCCTGGCGGCACCCGCCACGCCGGAAGCCGTTTTTTGGGGCGTAGAGAAAATGAGGGAAAATGATGCGACCTGAAGACTGGATTGCGGTACTCGCCTCGCTACAGGAAAAACGCGAACCCTGCGTGTTGCTGACGGTACTGGAGGAGAAAGGATCGGTGCCGCGCGACAGCGGCAGCAAAATGGTCGTCACCGCCGATCGTACCTTTCTGACCATCGGCGGCGGGCACCTGGAATATCAGTGCATCACCCTTGCCCGGGAGATGCTGACGACGCAAAGTCATCAACCGCGCAGCGAGCATTTCAACCTGGGTGCACGGCTTGGGCAATGCTGCGGCGGCATGACCACCGTGTTATTTGAGCCGCTTATCCAGCCCCAACCGCAGATAGCGGTGTTTGGCGCAGGGCATGTAGGCCGTGCGCTGGTGACGATTCTGGCAACGTTGCCCTGTCATGTCTGGTGGGTGGATGAGCGGCAGGAGCAGTTTAGCCAGGTGCCGGCGGGCGTAACAGTCTGCTGCCCGGAGGACCCGCGTGATGCGGTCAAACAGCTGCCGCCAGAGAGTTACTACGTGGTAATGACTCATCATCATCCCACCGATCTGGCGCTCTGCGAGACGATCCTGGCACGCGGCGACTACCGTTATTTTGGGATGATCGGGTCAGCGACTAAACGTCAGCGCTTTGATTACCGGCTGGAAGGCAAAGGGTTCAGTCGCGAGCAGCTGGAAACGCTGCGCTGCCCGATTGGCCTGCCGGACGTGAAAGGCAAGCTTCCCGCAGAGATTGCGGTAGCGGTAGCGGGCGAAATTATTGCCTGCTATGGGCAGTAAAGCGGCCAGCATGGCTGGCCGGGGAAGGCGGGTCAGGTGACGCGGTAAAAACAAATAGTCACGCCGTTTGGGGTGCGCTCGCCCGTGCTGATAAAAATCGACTCTTTCAGCCAGGCGAGGCGCGGATCATAAACCTCAAACTGCGGCACGGTACGAAAATAGAGCGATTCAGGCGAAATAGCGTCGAAAAAACGCATATCATCGCCGAAAAGGTGCTCACGGAAAGCGGGTGGAACCCGCCGTATACCGTTGTTTTCGATGTAAACTGACCCCAGGCTGGTGGCCAGCGCGTAGCGAGCAGAAAGGCGGCAAAGCCCATCTGGTTCAATAATCTGGCTGTCTACGCCGCCGGGCAGCACGTGGCCGGTCAGTTCCCCGCAGACCACGCCACGCAGTATTGGGATCAGCTGACGCTTGCCGCTGTCGCAGCTGGTGGCCACTAGCACGGGATCCCCTACCTCCAGCTCTACGGAAAAACAAAATGCCAGTCCGGGCCTGTTCTTTTCCTGGATCGTCAAAGCATCCCCTCTGACTCGCTGATTATTTAAGGTTATTAGGGAAATCCGCAGGCAGCTCGCTTGCCGCGCAGGCGATTACGCTATCGTTATCGCGCCCACAGTCACGGACAAAAGTGATGGTAGCGAACTCATCGATAACTTCTGTCGGATAAGTCGGGCCGGCGGCGCGATAGCTTTCCATTTCTGCAAGATGATCGTTCTGGAAACAAACGGTTTTTTGCGGGTTTTCAATAACCCAGCGGGGGAAGAAAATAGTGCCGTGAAACAACCGGTCGCCCAGATTGGCCACCAGGCTGACGTCGGTGCCGGTGGGTTCGGTCCAGGAAATTTTATAGCTCTCCTCACCGATACGGACGATGTAAGCCCGCTGATCTTTTACCCAGCGGTTGCCGACCAGACCGCTGTGAATACGATAATCCAGCGTCTGTTCATTCTTGACGTAAATTTCATAGTTCCAGCCGTTGTCATAGGTATAAACCAGGTGTTTACCGATAAAGCCGCTCAAGTCATGTCGATCGAATTTCATCTTGTCCTCCTGTGTTTTTTAACACTCTATCGGTTTATTTTATGAATTAATAACGCTACTTTTAGGTGATATTTATCTAAAAAATGAATCAGTCATGCACAAGACAACGCTTGAGCAGTGGGCATTGCTGGATAAAGTGATCGAGGCAGGCAGCTTCGCCAGCGCGGCGCAAGCGACCTGTCGCAGCCAGTCTGCCGTCAGCTACAATCTGGCGCAGTTGCAGGAGAGACTGGGCGTGGCGCTGCTGCGGCCTCAAGGGCGGCGAGCCGTGCTGACACCGGCAGGCGAACAGCTGCTGGCACGCGTCAGACCGTTGTTGAACGCGTTTTACTATGTAGAAGCCCAGGCCGCTTTATTGACCACGGGCGTGCGGACGCGTCTGGAATTGGTGGTGGACGCGATTTTCCCCCGCGGTCGCCTGTTTTCCATTTTGCGGCAGTTTCAGCAGCAACATCCGCACACCCAGGTGAACCTGACCGAAGTCCTGGAAAGCACCGTAGCGGAAAACCCGGGGGCGGACGTGATGGTGCTGACGCGCCGTCAGGATCTGACCGGGCGGGGAGAATGGCTAATGAATATCGATTTCGTTGCGGTGGCGCACTGCGATCATCCGCTGCACCAACAGCCAGCCCCCCTGAACGGCACGGATCTGGCGGCCTGGCCGCTTATCCGTATTGCGGGACGGGAAGATAGCGCACAGGCAAACCTCTTCGAGACAGGGGAATGCTGGACTTTCTCTACAATTGATGCGGCGGCTGAAGCCGTGATGGCGCAGGTCGGTTACGGCTGGCTGCCGGAAGAGCGTATCGCCGCGCCGCTTGCTGCCGGTACCCTGAAAATTCTTCCCATGACGCACGGCGGCAGACGTGCTACACCCTTACATCTTATTGTTAAAGATTTATCATCTGACGATCGGCAAATCCAGACGCTGGCCAGGTTGTTCAACACGCCTGAGTAATGCCGCCCGTTTCGCGTTGTTTGCAGAGCCGATAAGGAGTCTACCATGCGTACTAACCCGTTCAGCCAGCCCAGCCCGCTGCCGTTTCAGGCCCCGCCGTTCGATCGCATTACCGAGGCCGATTATCGTCCGGCGCTGGAGGAAGGAATGCGGCAAAAACGTGAAGAGGTGGAGCGTATCGCCACCAGCGCCGAGCCACCGACCTTTGCCAATACTTATCAGGCGCTGGAGCAGTGTGGACAGATGCTCAGGAGCGTGGAGAGCGTGTTTAACGCCATGACGTCGGCCAATACCAGCGATTTGCTCCAGCAGCTTGATGAAGAGATGGCCCCAAAACTGACGGGACTGGAAGATGATATTCGGCTGAATGGCCAGCTTTTTGCGCGTCTCGACAGCGTTTATCAGCAGCGCCAGACCCTCGGGCTGGACAGCGAATCCCTGCGGCTGGTGGAAGTGACCTGGCAGGCGTTT
>NZ_DALZCD010000099.1:0-13724 GCF_031978025.1 Erwinia sp. | reverse complement strand
TTCCTCTCCCTTTGCAGATCGCATATTTCCTCCTCACCCGGCCGCGATTTTTTTATTATTGTCCCTTTTTTGTGGTAATAAATGTCCTTGTAGGGGTAAAGGTTATTTACAGCGTAACGGGTTTCGCTATAAGATGTATTTAAAATACAACTTATAATACTCTTCAGGAGTTCGCCATGTTAGACGCCCGCACCATCAGCACCGTTAAAGCCACTATTCCGGCTTTGCTGGCCACCGGCCCTGCCCTTACCGCACACTTTTATGACCGGCTTTTTGCCCATCATCCGGAGCTGAAAGATATCTTCAATATGAGCAATCAGCGCAACGGCAACCAGCGTGAAGCGCTGTTTAACGCTATCTGCGCCTATGCAAGTAATATTGAAAATCTGCCCGCCATTCTGCCAGCCGTAGAAAAAATCGCGCAGAAGCACACCAGCTTCGCCGTACAGCCTGAACATTATCAGGTGGTGGGCGAACATCTGCTGGCCACGCTGGATGAAATGCTCAGCCCTGGCCAGGAAGTGCTGGATGCCTGGGGCAAAGCCTATGGCGTGCTGGCCAACGTGTTTATCAAGCGCGAGGAAGAGCTGTATGAGGCTTCAGAACAAAAAGTGGGCGGCTGGCGAACACCCCGCGCGTTCCGAATCACTGAGATTTCAACCCAGAGCGAGGTGATCAAAAGTATTGTATTCAGCCCGGTTGACGGTCAGCCGGTAGCGGATTACCAGGCCGGGCAGTATCTGGGCGTCTGGCTACGGGAAAAAAGCTTTGCTCATCAGGAGATCCGTCAGTATTCCCTGACCCGATCGCCTAACGGCAAAGATTATCGGATTGCGGTAAGACATGAAACAGGCGGCACGGTGTCCGGCTGGCTGCACGATCACGGTAAAGTGGGCGATGAAGTTCGGCTTGCTCCGCCAGCCGGAGACTTCTTCCTTAACATCGACCCGCAGACGCCGGTGACGCTGATTTCAGCCGGCGTGGGTCAGACGCCGATGCTGGCGATGCTGCACGTGCTGGCGGACCAGCGCCATCCTTCTGCCGTCCGCTGGCTGCATGCGGCAGATAACGGCAAAACCCATGCTTTTGCTGATGAGGTCACGGCAACCGGCCGGCAGCTGGCGCAGTTTTCACAGCATATCTGGTATCGGGATCCGCAACCTGAAGATAGCGATCGCTATCAGACCCAGGGTCTGATGGATCTGCTGCCACTCGCAGAGCAGCTCAGCGATCCGGCTATGCACTTTTATCTTTGTGGCCCGGTCATCTTTATGCAGCATGTGGCTGCGCAGCTGGTCAGCCAGGGTGTGGCGGTCGATCGCGTTCACTATGAAGTGTTCGGCCCGCATAAAGTGCTGTAAAAGCAAAAGGCCGGGTATCCCGGCCTTTTTTATGCGGTAACAGGCGATTCAAATCGCTTCTTCATCTTCTTCGCCGGTACGGATACGTACCACGCGCGCCACGTCGAAAACAAAAATTTTGCCGTCGCCGATTTTTCCGGTCTGTGCGGTACGCATGATGGTTTCCACGCAGGTATCCACGATATCGTCAGCGATAACGATCTCGATTTTCACCTTCGGCAAAAAGTCGACCATATACTCTGCGCCGCGATAAAGTTCGGTGTGCCCTTTCTGGCGGCCAAACCCCTTTACTTCGGTCACGGTCATCCCGGTAATGCCGACTTCAGCGAGCGCCTCGCGCACATCATCCAGTTTGAACGGTTTGATAATTGCATCGATCTTTTTCATGGCAGACCCTTGTTGTTCCCTCGCCAGCCGGAGGGGAAGCGTATTCAGTATATGTGCAGCAGACAGGATCCGCCGCGCGGTCTGTCACTTTTGCCGGGCAGATAAACTATCATATCTGTACGGCGATGCGGCACAAAAAACTACTCTTTAAAATCAGAGGCATCCAGCTCGTGGCGCGACAGCAGCTTGTAGAATTCCGTGCGGTTACGTCCGGCCAGGCGCGCCGCGTGCGTCACGTTGCCCCTGGTCATTTGCAGCAGCTTGCGCAGGTAGTTCAGCTCGAACTGATTCCTGGCTTCAACAAACGTCGGCAGCGCGGTGTTCTCGCCCGCCAGCGCCTGTTCGACCAGCGCTTCGCCAATCACCGGCGCGGAGCTTAACGCCACGCACTGCTCAATCACATTAACCAACTGGCGCACGTTGCCCGGCCAGCTCGCAGCAATCAGGCGCTTCATGGCGTCGGTAGAAAAGCTGCGGACAAAAGGTTTATGCCTTTCGGCAGACTGCTTCAGCAGATGGTTTGCCAGCAGAGGGATATCTTCTGCGCGCTCGTGTAGGGCCGGTAAGCGCAGCGTAACGACGTTCAGCCGATAATAAAGGTCCTCACGGAATTCTTTTTTCTCCATCGCCTTTGGCAAATCACGGTGCGTGGCGGAAATGATTCGTACGTTAATATCCAGGTCGCGATTGCTGCCCAATGGCCGTACTTTACGCTCCTGCAACACGCGCAGCAGCTTAACCTGTAGCGCCTGCGGCATATCGCCGATTTCATCCAGGAACAGCGTGCCGCCTTCCGCCGCCTGAAACAGCCCTTCGCGCTGGCTCACCGCGCCGGTAAAGGCGCCTTTGGCGTGCCCGAACAGTTCGGACTCCAGCAGCTGCTCCGGCAGCGCGCCACAGTTAATAGCGATAAAGGCCTTGCCAGCGCGTGGACTGGCGGCGTGGATAGCCTGCGCCAGAATCTCTTTGCCGGTCCCGCTCTGGCCGTTGATCAGCACGCTAACGTCAGACTGCGCCACCATCCTGGCCTGATCCAGCAGCCGCAGCATGACCGGGCTGCGGGTCACAATGCTTTCCCGCCAGGCATCGTCACTGGCCGGGGCACGATGAGCCAGCGCCTGATCGATAGCGCTATAGAGCGCGTCCCGATCCACCGGTTTGGTCAAAAAACTAAATACGCCCTGCTGCGTGGCGGAAACCGCCTCCGGGATCGAGCCGTGAGCGGTAAGAATAATGACCGGCATGCCCGGATGGCTCTTCTGCACCTCGGCAAACAGCGCCAGGCCGTTCATTTCATCCATGCGCAGGTCGCTTATCACTAAATCGATGCGTTCGTTTTGCAGCGTACGCAGGGCTTCCGGCCCGCTTTCGGCGGTGGATACGCTAAATCCTTCGCTGCCCAGACGCATTCCCAGCAGCTTTAACAGGCCGGGATCGTCATCCACCAACAGCAGGTTTGCCGATTTTTTTATCATCGCTGCGCTCCTTTTTCCGCATCGTTTTTCTCGCTGTGACCGTCGCTGCCGTCAGGCGAACGGCGCGTGGAGAGCTGGCGTTCAATGTCCGTCAGCGTATCCAGCTTGCGGCGGGTCACTTTCAGCTCGCTATTAAGCGTGGCCTGCTGCTGTCGCAGCGCGTCCAGCTGGGCATCGCTGGTCTGCTGCAAATGATGATAGCGAGTACGCTCTTCCGAGAGCTGAAGCTGCGCCATTTGGTTATCACGCCAGAGCTGAAGCAGCGGGCGTACCGCAGCGGGATAGTCGCGGCTGAAGGCATCCAGCTGAAGCATATACTGACGCCGTTCGACGGGCGTGACGTTGCCGTTCGCCATCAGCACACCTGCTTTGAAAGCCCCTTGCCAGCTATCGCTGCTCTGCTGGCGTGCCTGAGCGCGCGCCTCAACGGCAGAAAGCCGCGCCGCGCAGTCTGTGGCCCGTAGCCAGTAGAGCGGATTGCTGGTTTTGCTCTCTTCCACATCCCAGATCCTGCCGCAGTCCACCAGCTGGTAGTCCACTATCTTCGCTTGCGGCTCTATAGGCGCGCTGTGCCCCACGATTTCAGTTCCGGGGGGATGGCTCGCGCAGGCGGCCAGCAGGCCAGCCAGCAGCGCGGCTGCTGTGTATTTGCCCAGCGGCTTAAACGATCCCGCAGCCGGAAAACAGAAAGGTAATCGCATTATTTGTTCTCGCCAATGGAGTTAAGTTCGATGCGAAAGCAGACGTCGGCCTCCTGGCTGGCAGTCAGCTGTAGATCGCCCAACAGGCGATGTACGCAGTCCTTGGCGATGCTCAGCCCCAACCCGCTGCCTTTTACCGCGCCCTTGCGCTGCTGGCTTCCCTGAAAGAAAGGCTCGAAGATCATTGCCCGCTCCGCCTCCGGTATCGGCGTGCCGCTGTTGGCGACCTCAATGATGACCTTGCGGCCCTGTGGCCAGCTGCGGATCCAGATGGTACCGGATTCATCGCCGTAGTGTATCGCATTCGAATAGAGATTATCGATCGCCCTGGTTAGCAGAGCTTCATCCGCCCGGCAGGCGGTCGCTTTCAAGGCAATGTCGGTCTGGATAAGACGCTTGCGGGCGGTAAGGTTATGGCTGCTGACAATGCGCTCAATCAGCGGTGCCAGCGCCACCGGCTTCAGCACCACCTGCGCTTCGGAAAGCTTGCGATTATAGTCCAGCAGCTGTTCGATGAGCCTTTGCAGATGGCGGCTGCTCTCATCGAGGATGGCCACTACTTCGCGCTGATCGGGCGTCAGCGGACCGGCCACTTCGTCTGCCAGTAAAGCCGTTCCTTCACGCATACTGGCTAACGGCGTTTTCAGTTCGTGAGAGATATGGCGCAAAAATTCATGTCGCTGCGATTCGAGCCAGGCCAGGCGTTCGCTGAGCCATAAAATACGCTGCCCCAGAGAGCGCAGCTCGCGCGGCCCCTTCAGCGCCAGATTGTGGCCCGCCGAGCGGCCTTCCCCAAGCCGGTTGATCATGCGTTCGACCGCTTTAACCGGCCCGATAATCATGCGCGTGAACAGCATCACCAGGCCCAGACTGAGCAGAAACAGGATCAGCGCCTGCCAGCCAAAATACTGGCCGCGTTCAGCAATTTCACGCTGAAGCTGTAGCCCCCGTGAAAAAACCGCCTCGCGCGTGGATTGCACCAGCTGACCGTTGACGGCGGAAAAACGTTCCAGATTATCGGAAGCCGTTTTAACGGGGTTGCTGTTATCACAGTCAATTTTTGCCAACCCGGCTAACAGCTGCTGCAACGACTGCGTCAGCCGATCATCGGGCACGGCGGCCGCCTGCTCTTCCAGCATTCGGGCATATTTAGTGCGTTGGGTTTGATAAAGGTTGGCCAGCATGGGATCGTCCAGCACGCAGTACTGGCGGTAGCTTCGTTCCAGTTCAAGCGCGGTGCGCGCCATCGCTTCGCTACGGCGTACGTCGGTAAGCGTATTGCGATTGATGTCCGCTGCCTGATTGCTCAGCGCAGAGAGGCTTTCCCACGCCTGCCAGGCCAGCACCAGCAGCGGCAGCAGGACCAGCAGAAAAGCCATCAGCACCAGCTGACGCAGCGAACGAGGGAACAGACGCCATTTTTTCACGGGAAGCTCTCCTGGTTTTAGTCAGCCCGATGCTAACGGACTGTACTGCAGGAGGAAAGCCTTAACGTAAAAACGGCAGGCTCACAGAGCCTGCCGTTTTTGGGATGCGCTGCCGGGGAGCCGACAGGGCGGAATAGGTGGTGCCTAACTCAACGTTGCGTCCTGAGTGTGATAGCGCTGAAGCGGTATCGGTCTCGCTGGACGGCAGGCACCGTATTGTGCGTCATTCGGAATGTTATGAAGCGCTTGACCGCTTGCGCAGGGCTGTTATAACCAGGTGAATGAGCCACTTCGCTTAATATAGCAAAATCCATGCCATATTTGAAATTAATTTTTAACCTACTATTTTACAAGGCTTTTTAAAAAGAGATCCGCAAGACGACGACCAAATGCTGCGCCTCCCCCCTGAAAACTGTCGCCTTTCAGGAACAGAGTCAGGGTAAACCCAATAATTACTTTATTATCAACAAATTAAATGTCGCCATTCAGAGACAGGTCATTTCACGACTGTCGCTGTTTTGCAACAGCGGCTAAATAAACAGATGAAAAAGGCAGCCGAAGCTGCCTTATAGATGGAAGCAACATTTAACCAAGCTGTTTGCGCGCGTTACGGAACATGCGCATCCACGGGCTGTCTTCGCCCCACTCCGCCGGATGCCAGGAGTTACTGACGGTACGGAAGACGCGTTCCGGATGCGGCATCATAATGGTGACGCGTCCGCTTTCATTGGTCACGGCCGTGATGCCGTTTGGCGAGCCGTTCGGGTTAGCCGGATAGTGTTCGGTCACCTTGCCGAAGTTGTCCACAAAACGCAGTGCCACCAGGCCTTTATGCTCCAGCGTGGCCAGATGGGCCTCGTCGCGCACTTCCACAAACCCTTCGCCATGCGAAACCGCAATCGGCATCTGCGACCCTGCCATACCGGCCAGCAGCAGCGACGGGCTGGCCGCCACTTCCACCAGGCTGAAACGGGCTTCAAAACGCTCTGACTGGTTACGCACAAAGCGCGGCCAGGCCTCGCTTCCGGGGATCAGTTCACGCAGGTTGGACATCATCTGGCAGCCGTTGCAGACGCCCAACGCCAGCGTTTGCGGACGGTGGAAAAAGGTTTCAAACTCGTCGCGCACGCGGTTGTTGAAAAGAATCGACTTGGCCCAGCCCTCGCCAGCGCCCAGTACGTCGCCATAGGAGAAGCCGCCACAGGCCACCAGCGTCTGGAAATCTGCCAGTCCGCGACGCCCCGCCAGCAGATCGCTCATATGCACATCGACCGCATCAAACCCGGCGCGATGGAAAGCTGCCGCCATCTCCACGTGCGAATTGACGCCCTGCTCACGCAATACAGCCAATTTCGGCCGCGCGCCCGTAACAATATAAGGCGCAGCGATATCTTCTTCCGGACGGAAGGTTAGCTTCACGTTCAGACCCGGATCGAGATCGTTTTTCTTCGCTTCATGCTCCTGATCGGCACACGCCGGATTGTCGCGCAGGCGCTGCATCTGCCAGGTGGTTTCCGCCCACCAGGTACGCAAGGTGGTACGGCTTTCGCTATAGATTGCCGACTCGCCGGAGGTAATAACAAAACGATCGCCAGACAGTGCACGTCCCAAACCGTGCACGCAATCTGCCAGCCCGTGAGCCGCAAAAACCTGCTCTACGTATTCGCGATCGGCTGCCGCGATTTGAATAACGGCGCCCAACTCTTCATTAAACAATGCGGCCAGCGCATCGCTCCCCAGCGCGGCGATATCCGCTTCAACGCCACAGTGACCGGCAAAAGCCATCTCAGCCAGCGTGACCAGCAGGCCGCCGTCGGAGCGGTCGTGATAGGCCAGCAGCTTCTCTTCAGCCACCAGCGTCTGCAGCGCATTGAAGAAGCCCGCCAGCTGCTGCGCGTCGCGCACATCGGCAGGCTTGTCGCCCAACTGACGATAAACCTGCGACAACGCCGTTGCGCCCAGGGCGTTAACACCCTGCCCCAGATCGATCAGCAGTAATGCATTATCGGGGTTAGCGGTTTGCAGCTGTGGCGTCACGGTGCGGCGGACATCCTCCACGCGGGCGAAGGCCGTAATTACCAGAGAAAGCGGCGACGTCATTTCACGCTGTTCGGCTCCCTGCTGCCAGCGGGTTTTCATCGACATAGAGTCTTTGCCAACCGGGATGGTGATGCCCAACGCCGGACAAAGCTCTTCTCCTACCGCTTTGACCGCCTCATAAAGCCCCGCGTCTTCGCCCGGATGGCCTGCCGCCGCCATCCAGTTAGCGGAAAGCTTGATGCGTTTTAATGAGCCAATCTGCGTGGCGGCAATATTGGTGATCGCCTCGCCTACCGCCAGGCGGCCGGAAGCAGCAAAATCCAACAGGGCTACCGGCGCGCGTTCGCCCAGCGCCATCGCTTCGCCGTAATAGCTGTCAAGGCTGGCGGTGGTTACGGCGCAGTCAGCCACCGGGATCTGCCACGGCCCCACCATCTGATCGCGCGCAACCATGCCGGTCACGGAGCGATCGCCGATGGTGATCAGAAACGTTTTTTCCGCGACGGCCGGTAAATGCAACACGCGATTGACGGCATCGGCAACGGTAATCGCCTCACGCGCCAGCGGCTCGCCTTTCGCTTTCAGCGTGACGGCTTCACGGGTCATTTTCGGCGTTTTGCCCAGCAGCACGTCCAGCGGCATATCGATCGGCTTGTTGTCGAAGTGGCTATCGCTCAGCGACAGATGCAGCTCTTCCGTAGCTTCGCCGATAACGGCATAAGGCGCGCGTTCACGCCGGCAGAGCGCATCGAACTGCGCCAGTTTTTCCGGCGAAACGGCCAGCACGTAACGCTCCTGAGACTCGTTACACCAGACTTCCAGCGGGCTCATGCCAGGCTCATCGCTGAGAATATCGCGCAGAGTAAACCGGCCTCCGCGGTTACCGTCGCTGACCAGCTCCGGCATGGCGTTAGAAAGGCCACCCGCGCCCACGTCGTGAATAAACAGGATCGGGTTTTCTGCACCCAGCTGCCAACAGCGGTCGATAACTTCCTGACAGCGACGCTCCATCTCCGGGTTATCACGCTGGACCGAGGCAAAGTCGAGATCCGCATCGGACTGGCCGGAAGCCATAGAGGATGCCGCGCCGCCGCCCAGGCCGATATTCATCGACGGGCCGCCCAGGACGATCAGCTTTGCGCCCACCGTAATATCGCCTTTCTGTACGTGATCGGCGCGAATGTTGCCGATACCACCCGCCAGCATAATCGGCTTATGGTAGCCGCGCAGCTCGACGCCATTGTGGCTGTTCACTTCTTCCTCATACGTTCGGAAGTAGCCGGTCAGTGCCGGACGTCCGAACTCATTATTAAATGCGGCGCCACCCAGCGGGCCGTCCGTCATGATATCCAGCGCGGTCACGATGCGATCGGGCTTGCCGAAGTCTTCTTCCCAGGGCTGTTCAAAACCGGGAATACGCAGGTTAGAAACCGAGAACCCCACCAGGCCCGCCTTTGGCTTCGCGCCGCGTCCGGTCGCGCCCTCATCGCGGATTTCGCCGCCGGAACCGGTGGCCGCACCGGGCCAGGGCGAAATCGCCGTTGGATGGTTATGGGTTTCCACCTTCATCAGGATGTGCGCGTCTTCCTGATGAAAATCGTACTGGCTTTCCGCGTCGGCATAGAAGCGGCCAACCTGCGAGCCTTCCATCACCGCCGCGTTATCTTTATAAGCGGACAGCACGTAATCCGGCGTTTTTTCAAAGGTATTTTTGATCATTTTGAACAGCGACTTTGGCTGCTGTTCGCCGTCAATGATCCAGTCGGCGTTAAAGATTTTATGACGACAGTGCTCTGAGTTCGCCTGAGCGAACATATATAACTCGATGTCGTTTGGGTTGCGCCCGAGCTTTTCAAAAGCCTGCTGCAGATAGTCGATTTCATCTTCTGCCAGCGCCAGGCCCAGCTTACGGTTAGCCTGCTCCAGCGCCACACGGCCTTCGCCCAATACATCCACGCTGGCCAGCGGTGCCGGTTCATGCTGAGCGAACAGCTGCTCTGCCTGTGACAAATCGCTGAGTACCACTTCCATCATGCGATCGTGTAGCAACGCGCCCAGTTGCGACCACTGCGCTTCGGTCAGCTGCGGCGCTTTAATATAAAACGCCAGCCCGCGCTCCAGCCGCGTGACCTGCGGCAGATCGCAGTTGTGGGCAATATCAGTGGCCTTAGAAGACCAGGGAGAAATCGTACCCGGACGAGGCGTGACCAGCAGCAGACGCCCTTCAGGCGTATGTTCGGCGAGCGAGGGACCATATTTCAGCAGGCGTTGTAAACGGGCTTTCTCCGCCTCGTCCAGCGGCGCGTTGACCTCGGCGAAATGGACGTACTCAGCGTAAATGTCACTCACCGGCAGGTGAGCGTCCTGAAAGCGGGCCAGCAGTTTGGTAATACGAAATGCCGACAGAGCGGGTGAACCACGCAGAATTTCCATCATTAAAGATCTCTCGTCAGAGCGCCAGGCGACGCTTCTTGGGGCGCAACAGGGGAAAACGGGCGCCATTATAAAGAATCCCCTGCTGTTACGAAACCGTTTGCGCAGAATTAATCGGACAGGGAATTGGCTGAAAAGCGCACAATTCCGCACAAATCTGGTTGCGCCGCTGCAGGGAGTTGCGCAAAATGCCCCACGCTCAGGGACCATTAAAGACCACAAATACTGCCGTTACAGACAGAATCCTGAGAGAAATCGAGAGATAACCATTTGAAACGCCTGAAAATTAATTATCTGTTCATCGGGCTGGTGACGGTACTGCTCGCGCTTGCGCTGTGGCCGTCGATCCCGTGGCACAGCAGCGGGCTGGACCGGACAGAACAGATAAAAGCACGGGGAGTGTTGCGCGTCAGCACGCTCAATTCGCCCCTGACTTATTACACAGTCAATAAAGCGCCGGCCGGTATGGATTACGAGCTGGCGAAACGCTTTGCCGATTATCTGGGCGTCAGGCTGCAGGTTACGGTACGTCAGAACCTTAGCGAACTGTTTGACGACCTGGAAGAGGATAAAGCGGACGTGCTGGCAGCGGGCCTGATCTATAACAGCGATCGCCTGTCACGCTTTCGCACCGGCCCGACCTATTATTCCGTTTCCCAGCAGCTGGTGTATCGGATGGGCAAGCCGCGTCCACCGAATCTGGGCGCGCTGAAGGGCCGACTGACCGTCGCATCTGATTCCGCTTTTGCTTCGACGCTGCGCGATATCCGGCAGAATCAGTATCCCGATATGGATTGGGCGATCTCTACCGATCAAAGCCCGAATGCCCTGCTGGAAGCGGTAGCGGACGGCAAGCTGGATTATACGGTGGGTGATTCGGTATCGATCGCGCTGCTGCAGCGGATCCATCCGCAGCTGGCGGTCGCTTTCGACATCACGGATGAAGAACCGGTGACCTGGTACATGCCGCGCGATAACGACGACAGCCTGTATGCGGCGATGCTGGACTACTTTAACCAGATGGCGGAAGAAGGCGCGTTGGCAAGGCTGGATGAGAAATATCTGGGCCACGTCGGCACCTTCGATTATGTCGACACCCGCACTTTTCTGCGGGCCATCGACAGTATGCTGCCCGGCATCCGTCCGCTGTTTGAAAAATATGCCAGCGAGATTGACTGGCGGCTGCTGGCCGCTATTTCCTGGCAGGAGTCTCACTGGAACCCACAGGCCACCTCGCCTACCGGCGTACGCGGCATGATGATGCTGACCCGCAATACGGCGGACAGCGTTAACGTCAGCGACAGAACCGATCCGGAACAGAGTATTCGCGGCGGCAGCGAGTATCTGGTGAAAATGATGGAGAAGGTGCCGCAAACCATTCCGGAAGATGAACGCATCTGGTTTGCGCTGGCGGCTTATAATATGGGCTACGCGCATATGCTGGACGCACGCAGGCTGACGGAAAAGCAAAAGGGCAATCCGGACAGCTGGGCCGACGTTAAGCAGCGCCTGCCGATGCTGAGCCAGAAACGCTATTACAGCCAGACCACTTACGGTTACGCGCGCGGGCAGGAAGCCTACAACTATGTGGAGAACATCCGCATTTACCAGCTGAGCCTGGTAGGCTATTTACAGGATCAGGAAAGAAAGCTGGCGCAGCAGGCGGTGACAGAAGCGCAGCTGGGCAAAGGTTATCCGGCCGTAGAGCCGCTGGTGGCGCTGAACTGATTAAGAGCGCGGCGAGTCAGGGTAAATCAGAGTCGGATGTACCCCCCGTAAAACGGCTGCGCACTCGGTAAACGGCAAGCCAAAGACGGATACGGCAACGTTAAACCCGATGCGCGGCGAACCGAAAATGGAGTTACCACGGTATAACGGCTACGTGCGTGATACACAGCGAGCCGGAGAGGAAGACGGCAAACCACCGGAAAGTTGAAGCACCCGTAACGTTTATAGGTCTTTAAGCCATGCCCTTTTCTACAGGCAGAGTCTTTTCTGCAAAAGGGCGCTGTTATCCAGCGCCCTTTTTTATTCCCCTTTCAGCCGCTCCGCGCGTAGCCTGTCACGCAGTGCTTTTTTCTCCGCCCGGCGATGACGGAAGAAATCGCTCAGCATGGCCGCGCATTCTGCTGCCAGTACGCCCTGATCCACCCTGACCTGATGATTCATGCCCGCATGGCCTAAAATATCCAGCAACGATCCCGCCGCGCCGGTTTTCTCATCGCGCGCGCCGAACACCAGCCGCCCTACTCTGCCGTGCACCATCGCGCCCGCACACATCACGCAAGGCTCCAGCGTCACGTACAGCGTGGTATCCAGTAACCGATAGTTCTCCAGCACCTTGCCGCCCTGCCGCAAAGCCATAATCTCGGCGTGCGCGGTGGGATCGTGATGACCGATAGGCCGGTTCCAGCCTTCACCGATAACGGTATCGCCCTGCACCAGCACGGCACCGACGGGCACCTCGCCTTCTTCCCAGGCCCGGCGCGCCAGCGTTAAAGCATGGCGCATCCATTTTTCATCAATAAGGGTATCGCTCACCTGAGCCTCCAGCAAAAAATCGCGGGGCAGTATACCTGTTTACTCCAGCTGTTGCAGTTCGCCCTGCGGCGTCACCCGCCAGCGATGCTGACAGAAGAAAAGCAGCGGATTATCCTGTTTGCTGTCGCTGTAGCCGCTGTAAAGTTGTAAAGGTGTACCGATGCGTTCTTCCAGCCGCGCGACCTTTTCATGCCCCAGACAGCGCATCGTCAATACCCGCCCACCGTAGCCGCGCGCCATCTGGCTGGCGATCAGTTTTACCTTGGGCAGAAAAGCGGAGTCGAAGTAGACCAGCTCCACCAGCGGCTGTGGTGAACCGGTGATCAGCCAGACGTCAGCGTCATCGCTGTTCAGGTAGTCGGTAAGCCGTTGTTGCACCACCGGAAAAGCCGTGACGCGTTGACGAAACCACTGGGCAAAGGCTTTTTCGCGTATGTGCAGTTTCGCTTCGCTGTGGCCGAAGGTGATCGCCCACAACAGCAGGCTCATCGGCCAACGCGCCGCACGTCCCTTGAAAAGCAGGCCAGCGCCGACCACGGGCAGCAACGGCACTACCAGCAGCAGGTTGAGCGGCTGACGCCATAACAAATAGCGCATAAACGTGCCGAACATATCCTGCTGATGTAGCGTGCCGTCGAGATCGAAAAACACCACACGTCGTTCCTGACCAGTTATCAAACCTCTCTCCTCGGGGTAGCCCCCACAAACCAAACGCGTTTTGCGCCTTTATGACGCTGCTAATAATAGTGGACGCTGAGACAGTGATGTCAAAACTGCGTGGTGCGCATAAGCCAGCTTCAGCGCGTAGTGGCCTGAAGCGCCGCACGCAGAAAGCCGCCGTGTTGGGCAAGCAGCGAATTGGCTTCTGCCGCCTCAACGCCACTCAACACCATCAGGATAGCGGTTTTTACTTCATATGCCGCGTGCCGGAGTGCCTGTTCCGCTTCTGTTGGCCCGCAGCCCGTCGCCTGACAGACCATTCGGCAAGCGCGATCGGCCAGCTTAACGTTGGTCGCCTGCATATCCACCATCAGGTTTTGATAGACCTTGCCAATTTTCACCATGGCGCCGGTTGAGATCATATTCAGTACCAGCTTCTGCGCCGTTCCCGATTTCAGTCTTGTCGATCCGGTGAGGGCCTCTGGCCCGACAACCGGTGAAATAGCAATGGCCGCTTCCTGCGCAATCGGAGAATCCGGATTACAGGAAATCGCGGCCGTGCGGCAGCCAGACTGCCGGGCAAAACGTAATGCGCCAACCACATAAGGCGTGCGTCCGGAAGCGGCCAGGCCGACCACCATATCCTGCGGCTTTAGCGCCAGCGCCTGTAAATCGCTCACGCCCAGCTGGTCGTTATCT
>NZ_DALZCD010000098.1:0-13853 GCF_031978025.1 Erwinia sp. | reverse complement strand
TTTACCGATAATCGGCAGCGGGCTGGCGGTGGAACTGATGATATTGTCGGCTTCTGCCAGACGCGAATCGATCTCCGCTAAACCAATGACTTCCGCATCAACCTCGTCGGCCAGCTTCTGCGCACGTTCGCGGGTGCGGTTGGCGATGATCAGCTTCTGTACTTTATGCTCACGCAGATGCCGTGCCGCCAGCTCAATGGTTTCCCCCGCGCCGACCAGCAGCACGTTGACGGTCGACAGCGACTCAAAGATCTGCCGCGCCAGCGTACAGGCAGCAAAGGCAACGGAAACGGCGCTGGCGCCGATCTCGGTTTCCGTGCGCACACGCTTGGCGACAGAGAAGGATTTCTGGAACATTCTCTCCAGCTCGCTGGAGATAGTGTGACCACGATGCGAATCGGCGTAGGCTTTTTTCACCTGCCCCAGGATCTGCGGCTCGCCGAGCACCAGCGAGTCCAGCCCGCTGGCGACGCGCATCAGATGGCTGACAGCGTCATTATCATGGTGCCAGTAGAGGCTTTTGCGCACTTCATCGGCGCTGAGCTGATGATAGTCGCACAGCCATTTCACCAGCTGTTCCTGCAGATTTTCCTGTTGTTCAACGCTAAGGTATAACTCGGTCCTGTTACAGGTAGACAGCACAACGCCGCCCTGTACCAGCGGCTGAGCAAGCAGGCTGTCGAGAGCCTGATCCAGCGTATCCGGCGAGAACGTTACGCGTTCACGCAGAGCCACAGGAGCCGTTTTATGATTTATTCCGAGTGCCAGCAACGTCATGAGTCAGGTCTGGGAGATCCCACTGTTGATAGGGTTTTGTGAGGCGCATTCTACAAGATGAGCGAGATCAAGAAAAGCCACATTCGCCGTTCGCTGCGATTGATATGGCTATTCAGCACGAAACAGGACAAATTGAGTATTGACGCGCCTGCTGGCAGTCGATAGTTTGAACGGTTACTTTGCGCGTAAGCGCCTGAACGGAATCTGAGGAGTCCCCCATGTTTATGTCGAATCGCCGCCTGTTGCGGCTTCTTCCGCTTGCCAGCGTGCTGCTGGCTGCCTGTAGCGTTAATAAACCCCAGGGGCCCGGACAAAGCGTCACCTCGCCACAGTGGCAGCAGCATCAACAGGCTGTCGAAAAAATTACCCAGTACCAGACACGTGGCGCTTTTGCCTACCTGTCCGATAAGCAAAAAGTTTACGCACGTTTTAACTGGCAGCAAACCGCGCCGGATCGCTATCGTCTGTTGCTGACCAACCCGCTGGGCAGCACCGAACTCCAGCTGGATGCACAGGGCGACGTGGTGCAGCTGGTCGATAACAAAGGCAAGCGCTATACCAGCAACGATGCCGAGAAGATGATTTCACAGCTCACCGGCATGGATATTCCGCTTAACAGTCTGCGCCAGTGGATGATGGGACTGCCGGGCGAGTCGACCGACTACAAGCTGGATGACCAGTACCGCCTGCGCGAAGTCAACTACAGCCGTGACGGCCAGCAGTGGACGGTGACGTATCAGGCTTATGACAACAAGCAGCAGCCTGCTCTGCCGGTTAACATGGAGCTGCACGAAGGCGATCAGCGCATCAAGCTGAAAATGGACGGCTGGACGGTAAAATGACGGCAGTAGCTGAGTCAGCGATCGCTAAGTGGCCCGCGCCCGCTAAACTTAATTTATTCCTCTATATTACCGGCCGTCGTCCTGACGGCTACCATGAACTGCAAACGCTGTTTCAGTTTCTGGATTATGGCGATACATTAAGCATTCAGCCGGACAGTAGCGGTAAGATTACCCTGCTGACCCCGGTTGACGGCGTGCCGGACGAGGAAAACTTGATCGTCCGCGCCGCCAGGTTATTGCAGGACAGCGCCAGGCAACAGGGCGTCCTGCCGGAACAGGCAGGCGCGTCGATCGCTATCGAAAAACGGCTGCCGATGGGCGGCGGGCTTGGTGGCGGGTCTTCGGATGCTGCGACCGTGCTGGTAGCCCTTAATCATTACTGGCAAACCGGCTTCAGCTTTGAGCAGCTGGCCGCGCTGGGCCTGCAGCTTGGCGCTGACGTGCCGGTCTTTGTTCACGGCTTTGCCGCCTTTGCTCAGGGCGTTGGCGAAACGCTGACGCCGGTCGACCCGGCAGAAAAATGGTATCTGGTGATCCACCCTGGCGTGCACGTCTCCACGCCGGTCGTGTTTAACGATCCGGCGCTGATCCGCGACACGCCAGTAAGGGAAATCAGCCAGTTATTAACGGATATTTACCGTAATGATTGTGAGCCAGTAGTAAGAAAACGTTTTCGCGAGGTTGAACAGCTCGTTTCCTGGCTGCTAGAATACGCGCCGTCGCGCCTGACCGGAACCGGCGCTTGCGTGTTCGCTGAATTTGACACCGAGCCCGCTGCTCGTCAGGTGGCTGAGCTTGCTTTGAAAAAGTGGCAGGGCTTTGTTGCGCGAGGCGTTAACGTTTCGCCGCTGCACCGCTACCTTTCCGAGCAATAAGAGCTGTTGCGACCGCTTCACCCTGTTCCTGAAGCGGCGCGGCGCTCGATTACACCCGTATGGACCCGTCAGCGGTATACCGCCCAGTGCCGCTGACGCAGATGTTCATTCTCTGGACGCAAAGCCTGAGGTTCTTCTCGTGCCTGATATGAAGCTTTTTGCTGGTAACGCCACCCCGGAACTAGCACAACGTATTGCCAACCGCCTTTACACTAGCCTGGGCGACGCCGCCGTCGGTCGTTTCAGTGATGGTGAAGTGAGCGTACAAATCAATGAAAATGTACGCGGTGGTGATATTTTCATCATCCAGTCCACCTGTGCCCCTACCAACGATAACCTGATGGAACTGGTTGTAATGGTGGATGCCCTGCGCCGCGCTTCCGCTGGTCGTATTACTGCTGTTATTCCCTACTTTGGCTATGCCCGCCAGGACCGCCGCGTGCGTTCCGCTCGTGTCCCTATTACGGCCAAAGTCGTTGCGGATTTCCTTTCCAGCGTTGGTGTTGACCGCGTTCTGACTGTGGATCTGCATGCTGAACAGATTCAGGGCTTCTTTGATGTCCCGGTTGATAACGTTTTCGGCAGCCCAATCCTGCTGGAAGATATGCTGCAAATCGGTCTGGAAAACCCTATCGTCGTCTCCCCGGACATCGGCGGCGTGGTGCGCGCCCGCGCTATCGCCAAACTGCTGAACGATACCGATATGGCTATCATCGACAAACGTCGTCCACGCGCTAACGTTTCACAGGTGATGCACATCATCGGTGACGTGGCGGGCCGTGATTGCGTGCTGGTTGATGACATGATTGATACCGGCGGCACGCTGTGTAAAGCCGCTGAGGCCCTGAAGGAGCGTGGTGCGAAGCGTGTATTCGCTTATGCCACTCACCCTATTTTCTCCGGCAACGCCGTGGAAAACCTGCGTCATTCCGTGATTGACGAAGTGGTGGTTTGCGACACCATTCCGCTGCCGGAAGAGATCAAGGCCCTGCCGAACGTGCGGACGTTAACGCTCTCCGGCATGTTGGCTGAAGCGATTCGCCGCATCAGTAACGAAGAGTCTATCTCTGCGATGTTTGAGCACTAATTGATCTGCAGGGTGACCGCTGCGCAGGCAGCAGTTACTCAATAAAAAGCGGGACAGATTTTCTGTCCCGCTTTTTTTGTTTTTGCCGCCCGCCGTCAGTGGTGGCCATGGCCGGATGCGCGACGACAGCGCTTGTCACCGTAATGACGCACCCAATAATAGTGATCGGTTATTTTTTCGCGGCCGCTGATGCGCGCGCCCACCAGCCACATCAGTGCGCCAATAAAGATGGCAAAAATAGCGCCGTTGACCAGCAGCGAGGGCAGCTGCAGTTGCGGCAGTTGATTCAGGACGGCATAGCCAATGCCGGTTACCATGACCGCCATACCGATGACCATCAGGGCATTACCGGTTAAATTAGCGTGTCTGCGTTTCATTTGTCGCCTCCAGAAGCCAGTGCATTCCTGTGTGGTTAGTACCATAAGTTTATGCAATGGCTGAGCGATTCGTTGCGGGGCAGATCACAAGTACTGCTAAAAGTTTGACATATCTTTACGTACACTTCCCTGATTTTTCTATAGAAATAGTATTATCACCTTGTTCAACTATTGTGATTCAGCGCGCACTTTTGAGTTCTGCCGTCGCTCTTAGTACACTAGCGCCCTTCCCTGATGCAGCCTTTTTAGGAAAACAGATAAGTGAGCAGCATTAAACTGATTGTCGGCCTTGCCAATCCCGGCGCGGAATATGCCGCCACGCGCCATAACGCAGGCGCCTGGTATGTGGATTTACTGGCTCAACGACATAATCAGCCGTTAAAAGAAGAGAGCAAATTTTACGGCTACACCGCCCGGCTGAATATTGGCGGCGAAGATGTCAGGCTGCTGGTGCCGACAACCTTTATGAACCTGAGCGGTAAAGCCGTAGCGGCCATGGCAACTTTCTACCGTATCGCCCCGGAAGAGATCCTGGTGGCGCACGACGAGCTGGATTTGCCGCCGGGCGTGGCAAAATTTAAACAGGGCGGCGGCCACGGTGGCCATAACGGCCTTAAAGATATTATCAGCAAGCTGGGTAACAACCTGAACTTCCACCGTCTGCGCATTGGCATCGGTCATCCGGGCGATCGCAACAAGGTCGTGGGATTTGTGTTAGGCAAGCCACAGGCGGCAGAGCAGACGCTGATCGACAACGCTATTGACGAAGCGGCGCGCTGTACCGAGGTCTGGCTGAAGGAAGACAGGCTGAAAGCGATGAACCGGCTGCACAGTTTTAAGGGTTAAGGTGCTGGCGGCTGGCTGAGGAGGTAAGCTCGCTCAACCAGCTGCATACCCTCTCACCTTGTTAAGCAAAGAGCTTAAGCAGTTCTACGCCAGTCAGCACGAAGACGGCCAGGCAAAGTAGCACCCAGACAGCCGAAAACCATGAGAAATCCATCCATTCTATTAGCGCCCAGGGACTGGCAAAGATTCGGCTCATCACCTTGCCCGGGCAGCGTATAAAAGGGGTGTTTTGTGGCCATGCCGCCCAAAAAATTATAGACAGTATCAGTATCGCAAGCAGTGCAACCAGCACGACTGCGCCGGGTCCTGAAGGCGGTATGCCCACAATGGCGGCAAAGAACAGCCCGCCAAAAAATAACTGGATCGCCATCAGCGAGAAAATAAATTCGGTAAAGAGAAACCATTTTGCCCATTTCGGCCTGCTGTGAAGACCCAGCATTACGGCGTCATTGATATAAAGATAAAACATCACTGTCGCAACAGCGATAGTGCTGACGGTCGCATTGATCCCCGAAAGAGGGATAACCGCATTAAAGACTAACGCCCAGAATACCAGCAAAAAAATCCCCTGCCAGCTGAGCGTGGCACGAGGTTGCCTCAGAAAATGCAGCATCGGCTGATTCAGCCGGGGAACAATTTCCGGATAATAGTGCATCAGCGAGTTTGCATGGCGCGCCAGAAGGGTAAGCAAACCGGGTATCAGACGTATCCAGAAGGGCACCTTTTCGCCCTTGCTCTTAAGCAGACGAATCGCTGCCCTGTTAAGCAGCATACCGTGCTTCTCTTCTGCCTCCATCTCTTTCCATGCCCGGTTGATTTGCGTTTCGCGCAGTTGTTCCTGCAGCGCCTGCTGAATGGGAGAGGGAATAATATGGCTGTAATCGTACTCGTCCATTCCCCATCCCAGCAGGCCGCTGATGCGGTCGAGTAAACCCTCGGTCAAACCCGGCGTCTCTGCCAACGCGGCCGCAAGATGTTGATGGAAAAGTTGCTGCTGCTGCAGGCTCCCCGCTTTGAACACTTTCTGTGACAGGAGATTCATCATAATAATGCCTGTCATTTCTGTGTTTACCAGCTGGTACGCCAGTTTATGCAGCGCCTCTTCGCTGTAGAGTAAACCGGCTTCAGGAAGGGAGCCTGTTTCTTCAACGGTAAAGCTGTTGGCGACTTCACGCGCCTGTAAAAGAGGTTCAGGTTCGCTCTTCTGCCGCACCAGCGGTGAAACGTCAGCACTGATGTACTCATCATTAACGATGTCAGCCCGCGCCCACTGCTTTGCCTCATCAAACGCTTCCCGCAGGCGTTGGTAACCCTCAGGATCGCTATCCGGACGATGCTTTTTTAACTGGCGGGCATATGCGCGGCGAATCTCACCTTCATCACTCGTGGGTGATAACTCAAGCGTCTGCCAGATGCCCATTACAGCGCATCCTCTGCATACTGCTGCAGAAAGCGTTCGGCATTTTCTTTCGATGAGGCAATACGGCGAGGATCCTGACTTTCCAGCGCCTGTTCAAACTCGGTAGTCAGTCGATCTATCCATGCACGCTCATCGCCAAGTAAGCGTTCATATAAGCGTGCGCAGCGGGCGAGCAGTTCGCGATTTTCATAGCGTTCGCGGGGAGGCTGTTTGATGCCGGCAAGCATCTGTAAGCTGGCGGTGATTTGCTCTTCGCTCATCTGCCCCGGCACTTTTTCTATTACCATCCGGGCTGTCATCGGGCTACCGTCATAGCGGCATTCCACTTCAAGCAGGCCATCCAGCGTATAGGTAAAACGCACATCAACGGTTAATTCACCTGCCGGTCGGGGCGGCACATTAATACTCATTTCGCCCAGAAAGACGTTATCCTGTACTCTGCGCCCTTCTCCCTGATATATCTTCAGCAGGATAGACGGCTGATTATCGCTAACCGTGTTCACCGTCTGGCTTTTGCTTACCGGTAAAAAGGTATTGCGCTCAATAAGCGGCAGGAAAAAGCCGGGCTCAATCTGATTGCCGTGGCGTTTAATTACCTCGATACCCAAAGAAAAAGGCATCACGTCGGTAAGAATAATGTCTTCGACAGCCGCATCGGCCATGACCATTCCGGCCTGTATGCCCGCGCCGAGCGCAACGGCTTCGTCAGGATGGAGATCGTGGCGTGGGAAACGCCCAAAAAGTCGTGCAACAGTTTGCCGGACAAGCGGCATACGCGTTGCGCCGCCCACCAGCAATATGTGGTCAAGATCCTGAAGGGAAAAACGTGCATCGTGTAAAGCCTGCTGTATCGGATGCTGCAAACGCATCAGCAGCGGTTGGCAACAGGCCGCCAGTTGCCCCTCCGTCAACGTCCAGTTCCACCGTCGACCTTGCCATTCCAGCGAAGCTTCCGCCTCAGCAGCGTGACTCAGCGTTTGCTTCATGGTTTCCGCTTTTGCCAGCAGCTCGGCTGCCAGTCCTGGCGGCGAAGTTTTCAGTTCGGGATGCTGGCTTAGCATCCACTGTACAATCGCCTGTGAAAAATCATCGCCGCCAAGCCGGATATCGCCGCTGCTGGCGCGGACCTCCACCACCCCCTCAAACATATCAATAACGGAGACGTCAAATGTTCCGCCGCCAAGATCGAAGGTGAGGTATTTCTGCTCACGATTTTCCAGCAGGCCAAAAGCGAGCGAGGCGGCGGTGGGTTCATTAAGCAGGCGCATAACGTCCAGGCCAGCCAGTCTGGCTGCATTTTTAACTGCCCGACGCTGTACATCATTGAAATAGGCTGGCACGGTAATAACGGCGCGCGTCAATTTTTGTCCAAGCCAGTTTTCCGCATCCTCTTTAAGCTGGCGTAACAATAATGCCGACAACTCTTCAGCACGAAATTGTCTTGAGCCAAGCGTAAGCAGGACCTCAGTGCCCATATAACGCTTAAAACTCGCCTGCGTTAGCCCAGGATGCGTTTGCAGCCGATCGCGCGCTGTACGGCCAATAATAAGATTAGCCTGCTCATCCAGGCCGACAACGGAGGGGGTTAATACCTCGCCCCATTGATTGGGAATTAAAACAGCCTCACCCTCTTTCCAGAGGCAAACTGCGCTGTTAGTGGTGCCAAGATCAATTCCCATGACATAATTAATTAACATGAGTTGTCCTCACTTCCCTGTGGAAAGCATTCAATTACAGATAAGACAATTTTTGTTACTAAGGAATAACGCTTTTATTCATTTAAATAGCGGGTACCTGTTATCCAGACGCCCTGCCAGGATCAAAAGGCTCACAATAAAGTCTTTTACGGAACAAACGAAAAAGTATGTCAGATGGCTATTCATTTCCGACAGTGACTCGTTATTATCTCCCTTCGGTCCCGTCCAGCGCACCCAGCTCCATGCTTTGAGCATAATACCCCTGTACGCCCCAGACTTTATTGGACAACAGCTTATCCAGCTGCCCGGCATTTTCTACGCCGCCTACCAGCACACGGTTGGTATAGCGACGAATATGAGCAATCAACACATTAAAAAATGGGCGTCTGACATTGTCGAGATAAAACTGCCTGTCCAACTTAACGACTTCAAACATCTTCGACTGCAGCGCATTCAGGTTGGCATCGCCTGCGCCCAGATCCCCCAGCCATAAGATATTCAGCTGATCGGTCAGCGCCCGCAGCAGCGGGTTATTAGGGCCGTCGTGCAGGTTGGGAAAATCTTCGGAAAGCTTTAGCCGCAGGAAAGGCAGCTGGTTAAGAATTTGGTGAATAAAAGGCGATTCCGTTACCGCGCGGGCCAGCGGAAAATCGATGGTCAGGCAGCACAGCAGTCCATGTTGCTGAAAATAATCCGCATAGCGTTCTACCGTTAACAGCTGATCCAATAATCGGCTCTCGGCGTCCCCGGTTTGTGGTGCGTTCTGGTGTGGTAAAACGGTAAGCTCAAGCGCAATCAGCTCGCCGCTAAGAGAATGAATTGGAACGTAACAATAGTTATTTATCATACTTTATAGCCAGCTCAGGACGTCCTGCCAGTGATTATATTTGTCTTATCGCCAAAAACCAGTGATTTCATCTAACTTACCGGCAAGCATGGCGATTTTATATATATCGGCAGGACCAGCCTTAGCTTTATGCTTTAGTCACCGTCGGCCGCAACTTTATAATCAGGCGCATCCAGCTCGTGACTACAGAAAGGCCCTGCCTGTTTTAACAGGCTGATGCAATCTTCACTAAGATGCCGCAGCCTGACGCTTTTGCCCTCCGCCAGATAACGGGCGGTCAGTTTATCGATAGCCTCGACGCCGCTGGAATCCATCACCCGCGTACGCGCAAAGTCAATGACGACTTCCTGCGGATCTTTTGCTGGCGTAAACAGCTCCTGGAAACTGGCGACGGAGGCGAAAAACAGCGGGCCTTCCAGCCGATAGGTTTTCCGATCTTCACCTTCTTCCTGGTCCAGTATGCTGATACGGGCATGCTGCCAGGCAAAAACCAGTGCGGAGATAATCACGCCAAAAATGACCGCCATCGCCAGATCGGTATAGATAGTGACCACTGTGACGGCAATCATTATCACTGCATCGGGCTTAGGCATTCGCTTAAGGCGGCGCAAAGAACTCCACTCAAAGGTGTTGATACACACCACAAACATAATGCCCGCCAGCGCCGCTACCGGCAGCAGGGCGATATATTTTGACAGGCTAACAACAAACAGGATCAGCAGGACTGCACCCACCAGGTTTGAGATCCGCCCCCGCCCACCGGAAGTGAAGTTAATGATTGATTGCCCAATCATCGCACAGCCGGCAAAGCTGCCAAAAAAGCCGCACAGCGTGTTGCCGATGCCCTGCGCCACACACTCTTTATTCCCGTTGCCTTTTTTACTGCCCATTTCATCCAGTACGGCCAGCGTTAACAGCGATTCTATCAGCCCCACCAGCGCGATAATGACCGAATAAGGCAGCACAATTTTCAGGGTGGCCAGGCTTAGGGGCGCTTCCGGCAAATGGAAGAAGGGTAGCGTGCCGGAGATATCAGCTAAATCCCCTACCCGTTTGGTATCCAGCCCAAAGCCTATCGCAATCGCGCTGATGGCGATCAGGGCCGCCAGAGAACCGGGAATGACTTTAGTCAATTTAGGAAACAGCCAGACGATCAGCATGGCCAGCGCCACCAGGCCATACATAAGCGGCCCCTGATTTTTAATCATCGGAAGCTGCGCCAGCGCGATAACGATAGCCAGACCATTAACAAAACCATAGATAGCCGGCTGCGGCACCAGGCGGATAAATTTCCCCAGGCGGAAAAGGCCAATCGCCAGCTGGATCAGCCCGGCAAAAATCGTCGCCAGCAGCACATATTCGTAGCCGTGAGTCTGAATAAGACTAACCAGCACCACCACGATTGAGCCTGCCGCGCCGGAGATCATCCCCGGTTTGCCGCCGAACAGCGCGGTGATCAGGCCAAGGATAAAGGCGGTATGCAGACCGATTGTCGGTGACAAACCGGCCAGCAAAGAAAAGGCCGTGGCTTCCGGAATAAGGGCCACAGAGACAACAGCGCCCGCCAGCACGTCATTTTTGACGTCGGCAGCCCTGAGGTTGCTCAGTTTGAACATACAGATTTCCGTTTTTATTAAATGCAGGTGATTACCGCGCCGCCATTTTGGGACACAGTTTGACCTCGTCAGGAAGACGAGAAGCGCAACAGACGTTGCCTGGCAGGGAGATTTCAGGGTGGCGTAAGCAGGAAGCAGTGCATCTGCGGCGTTCTCCGTCTGTTGTTAAAGATTGTCAGTATGTGAAAACGTGAGCAGGATCTCAACCCCCTTCTCCCTCGCGCGGGTAGAAATCCCCGCCATCCAGGCGATAATTACGTGTATAATGCGCAAAAACTTGTGCTAACCAGCTTACCGGGGAAGATTTCTTCCTCTGCAATTAATTAAGGTGATTCAAACATGGGATTCAAATGCGGTATTGTGGGCCTGCCTAACGTCGGGAAATCCACACTGTTCAATGCGTTAACCAAAGCGGGCATCGAAGCGGCAAACTTCCCGTTCTGTACCATTGAGCCGAATACCGGCGTGGTGCCAATGCCCGATTCCCGTCTCGATAAACTGGCGGAGATCGTCAAGCCACAGCGCATTTTGCCAACCACCATGGAGTTTGTGGATATCGCGGGCCTGGTAAAAGGCGCGTCGAAAGGCGAAGGTCTGGGCAACCAGTTTCTGACCAACATCCGCGAAACCGAAGCGATCGGTCACGTGGTTCGCTGTTTTGAAAACGACAATATCATCCACGTTAACAACAAAGTTGACCCGGCTGACGATATTGAAGTGATCAACACTGAACTGGCGCTTTCTGACCTTGATACCTGTGAACGCGCGCTGCAACGCGTACAGAAGCGTGCCAAAGGCGGCGATAAAGACGCGAAAGCTGAACAGGCCGCGCTGGAAAAATGTTTACCGCATTTGTCCAATGCCGGCATGCTGCGCTCGCTGGATCTGAGCGAAGAAGATAAAGCGGCCATCCGCTACCTGAGCTTCCTGACCCTGAAGCCGACCATGTATATCGCTAACGTTAACGAAGACGGCTTTGAAAATAACCCGTATCTGGATCAGGTTCGTGAGATCGCGGCTAAAGAAGGTTCTATCGTTGTGCCGGTTTGCGCCGCCGTTGAATCCGATATCGCCGAGCTGGAAGATGCCGATCGCGAAGAGTTTATGGCCGAGCTGGGTATTGAAGAGCCTGGCCTGAACCGCGTGATCCGCGCCGGTTACTCTCTACTGAACCTGCAAACCTATTTCACCGCTGGCGTGAAAGAAGTGCGTGCCTGGACCATTCCTGTAGGCGCAACGGCTCCGCAGGCCGCCGGTAAGATCCATACCGACTTTGAGAAAGGCTTTATCCGCGCTCAGACCATCGCCTATGAAGATTTCATCGCCTATAAAGGTGAACAGGGCGCGAAAGAAGCCGGGAAAATGCGTTCTGAAGGTAAAGAGTACATTGTGAAAGATGGCGACGTGATGAACTTCTTGTTTAACGTCTAAATAAGTTTTGTTGTCTCATGAGGTTTTAGAACATCTCATGAAGCTCACAAAACTCTATAAAATCCACGCAATTGCGTGGATTTTTCATTTCATAACGTCTCAACTCATCTCGGAACAACGCTGTCAAAAATGAGTACATGGATGAGTACAACCTTCTTCCGTCTTCATATTAAGTGACTACGATAACGGTATAATAAACAAGGCCCCGTCATGCTCACCGATACGCAATGCCGCACTGCCAGGCCGAAAGAAAAACTCTGTCGACTTAATGATGTCAACGGTCTCTACCTCGAAGTAAAACCCAATGGCAAAAAGGCATGACGCTATCGGTTTAAACTCACCGGTAAATCCAGCATGTTTGCGTTGAGTGGGTATCCAGCGATAAAGCTCGCCGAAGCTCGTGAGAAATGCGAGCAAGCAAGTCGCAGATGGCGTTAGCCCGACACAGGCTCGTCAGTTAGATAATATCCGCAAAATTAATGACGCTTCTGACACCTTTGAGCCGATCGCCAAAGAGTGGTTGCAGATAAAAAACTGGGCCGAAATTACCAAAACACGCCGCCTGGATATGCTTGAACGGGTGGTTTTTTTGGCAATCGGTAAGCTCCCTGTCAGAGAGATCACCCCACACCACATTCTTAAAATTATTCAGGAAACCGCTAAACGCGGTGCTCCGACTGTTGCTGCTGAAGCCCGACGTACCATTTCATCAGTTTTCGAGTTGGCAGTGGCAACGCTTAGAGCTGACAGCGATCCTGTCTGGCCTGTACGCAAGGCGCTTCCGGCGAATAAGACACAGCACAAACAGGCATTGAACCCACAGCAAATCGGGAAGCTATTAAGCTGTTTTGATAACAGTCGCGGTTCATATCAGGTTAACTATTGCATAGGGCTAATGTGGTGGACGCTGACCCGTCCTGCCGAAGTCACCGAAGCTGAATGGGAAGAATTCGATCTCGATAATGCACTCTGGACCATTCCGGCAACGCGCATGAAAGCTCGTAGGGAACATGTTATTCCCCTCTCCTCCCAGGCCGTCAACATGCTCAGAACGCTACAGGGATTAACCGGGCATCGACACCCTCTCTTTCCGGGCCGTGATAACCCGCGTGGCCCGATGACATCACACTCATTGCGTCAGCGACTTAAAAGCCTCGGCTGGAGTGGAACTTACAGCCCACATGTAACCCGAACCACAGGCAGCACACGGTTAAACGAGATGGGCTATCCACCTGATGCTATCGAAGCTCAGCTTGCGCACGCTGATACCAACAACGTTCGCCGCACGTACAACTCTGCGACGTAGATGTCAGGTTCGGCGCCTCCGGACGAAGAAGCGGAAGCCGCTCAGTCGCCAGCCCTTTACGGCGTCGCCTGCGCTCACTCGGGCCGTTGAGATGACAGATGCGCGCCTGTGGTTGCCGTGAAGGCCCTCCCGGTGCAGTAGCTGCCAGATACGCCGGTAACCAAAGCGGCGGCGCTCAAGTACCTGCTCTGTAATGCGAAGAAACAGCTGCGCGTCAGCAGCAGGACGCTGAGCCGAATAACGGCAGGTTGACAGGGACAAACCTGCCAGCCTGCAGGCTCTACGTTGCGACAGACCTGCGGCCTCACACATGACTTCCACGGCTTCCCGCTTCTGGACTGTCGTCAGAACTTTTGACCAGGAGTCACCTGAAGCGCCTCCTTATCCAGCATGGCTTCAGTGAGCCGCTTCTTGAGGCGGGCGTTCTCCTCTTCAGGTGACTCGAGCCGCTTCACTTCGGGGACTTACATGCCGCCGAACTTCTTCCGCCGGGTGTAAAAAGTGGCGTCTGAAATAGCATGCTTGCGGCAGCGTTCCCGGGCCGAAACCCCGGCTTTGGCCTTGCGGAGGATACTGATGATCTGTTCGTCGAAAAATCGCTCTTTCATGGAGATGTCCTCATGTGACTAATGAAGACATTACTCACCTCGCGCTGTATTCATCAACGGGGAGCAGGTCACCGGCTACGCACCACTCGCCAGTCCGGGACTGGATGATTGTTAAATGATATTT
>NZ_DALZCD010000097.1:0-13858 GCF_031978025.1 Erwinia sp. | reverse complement strand
CTGCGGCTCTGAACGGGGAGGCTGAAGGGGCAGGATTATTTGGCAGGTAATTTAATATCTTTAAACATTGCTTCAATATCTTCATTGGAGCGCAGCCCTACGGCAGTGTCCACCACATCACGGGTTAGGTGCGGCGCAAAACGCTGAATAAAATCATACATATAACTACGCAGAAAAGTGCTGCGACGGAAGCCAATTTTGGTTGTGCTGTAGGTGAACACGTCCGTGGCTTCAATTCTGACCAGATCCGGATCCGACACCGGATCAACCGCCATGCTGGCTATAACGCCTACGCCCAGCCCCAACCGCACATAGGTTTTGATGACGTCGGCATCCGTCGCGGTGAAAACAATACGCGGCGTCAGGCCGGCCCGATTAAACGCCGTGTCCAGTTCTGACCGCCCGGTAAAGCCGAAGGTATAAGTCACCAGCGGATACTCGGCCAGCTCTTCGATAGAAACTTTTTCTTTTCCTGCCAGCGGATGATCCGGCGTCACTACGATGGCGCGATTCCAGTGATAGCAAGGCAGCATAACCAGATCGTCGTACAGATGCAGCGCTTCGGTAGCAATGGCGAAATCCGCGTTGCCTTTAGAGACCGCTTCCGCAATTTGCGTAGGCGATCCCTGATGCATATGCAGCGAAACACGAGGGTAGCGTTCAATAAAGCCTTTAATCACGTTAGGCAGCGCGTAGCGGGCTTGCGTATGGGTCGTGGCGACGTACAGCGATCCCTTATCAGGCCAGGTATGTTCTCCAGCTACCGATTTAATAGCTTCGACTTTCGACAGAACCTCGCGAGCAATACGGATAATTTCTTGTCCCGCGGGGGTGACCTGTGTCAGGTGCTTGCCGCTACGGGCGAAGATCTGGATACCCAACTCGTCTTCCAGCATACGTACTTGTTTACTGATGCCGGGTTGCGATGTGTAAAGCCCCTCAGCCGTTGAAGAGACATTCAAATTGTGATTGACCACTTCAACGATGTAACGCAGCTGCTGCAATTTCATGTTTGATCCGTCCAGTTTGGCGCCGCGCGCCGACAGGCTGTGCGGGGGAAGCACAGTGTATCGGCCTAATGCGATTTTATAATAAGGAAAGGTATATCTATAACAATCATATCAAAGATGGGTGGAATGTATAGCAGACCGGCAGCCGGAAGAGAAAACGGGCCGGCTGGATGCCGACCCGAGAGGTTATTTCTTGCTGGCTTTCGCCGTTTTTTCGGTTACGACCCACTTGCCGTCAACGTAGAACGCTGTCCAACCCGTGGCTTTACCTTCTTTTTCAGTGCTGACGTATTGCTGCTTCGTTTTGCGGCTGAAGCGCACTACCGTCTTGTTACCCTCTTCATCTGCGACCGGCGCGTCGGCCAGATAGCGCAGCTTCTCCGGCAGACGATCGCGGAAGCGCTGCAGCTCTTCCACCAGAGGCGCACGCGTCTCCCTGGATTTAGGGAAGGTGTTCGCTGCCAGGAAAACGCCTGCCGCACCGTCACGCAGAACAAAGTAAGCATCCGATTTTTCGCACGGCAGTTCCGGCAGCGGAACCGGATCTTCCTTCGGCGGCGCAACATCGCCGTTACGCAGGATCTTACGGGTGTTTTTACACTCGTCATTGGTGCAGGCCATGTATTTGCCAAAACGCCCCATTTTCAGGTGCATTTCTGAGCCGCACTTTTCGCATTCCACAATGGGGCCATCATAGCCTTTGATGCGGAATTCGCCCTGCTCAATTTCGTAACCGTCACAGCCCGGGTTGTTGCCGCACACGTGCAGTTTGCGCTGGTTATCGATCAGATAACTGTCCATCGCCGTGCCGCATTTGCCGCAGCGACGGCGCGCGCGCAGCGCATTGGTTTCGGCATCTTCACCCTCGAGGATGTTCAGGACTTCATTCTCTGGGATCAGATTGATAGTCTGCTTGCAGCGCTCTTTCGGTGGCAGTGCATAGCCGGAACAGCCAAGGAATACGCCGGTGCTGGCGGTACGGATCCCCATCTTGCGGCCGCAGGTCGGGCAATCGATGGTGGTCAGCACCATTTGGTTCGGCTGCATCCCCCCCTCTTCCGGATCCTTATCCGCCTTTTCCAGCTGCTGGCTGAAGTCGGCGAAGAACTTATCCAGCACGCCTTTCCACTGCGCTTCATTATTGGCAACCTGATCCAGGCTGTTTTCCATATGCGCGGTGAAATCGTAGTTCATCAGCTCGCGGAAGTTTTCCTCCAGCCGGTCGGTAACGATCTCGCCCATTTTCTCCGCATAGAACCGACGGCTTTCTACCCGCACATAGCCGCGATCCTGAATAGTAGAGATAATCGATGCATAGGTAGAAGGACGCCCAATGCCGCGTTTTTCCAGCTCGCGCACCAGCGAGGCTTCACTGAAGCGCGCGGGCGGTTTGGTAAAGTGCTGGCTGGGTTTGAGCTGCTGCAAGGCCAGTTCTTTACCCACTTCAACCGGCGGCAGCGTGCGGTCTTCATCCCCTTTACGCAGCGCAGGCATCACGCGCGTCCAACCGTCAAAGCGCAGCGTACGGCCTTTCGCCTTAAGTTTGAACTCGCCTGCACTGACGGTCAGCGTGGTAGAATCGTATTGCGCCGGCATCATCTGGCAGGCAACAAACTGGCGCCAGATCAGTTGATAAAGCTTCTGCGCGTCCGCTTCCATATCCTTTAACTGCTCGGCAAGAACAGCGACGTCCGATGGGCGGATCGCTTCGTGCGCTTCCTGCGAATTATCTTTGCTGGCATAGGTGTTGGCGGCTTTTGGCAAATATTTTTCGCCAAACTCGTTTTCGATATAGCCCCGTACCATGCTGACCGCATCCTGGCTCAGATTGGTCGAGTCAGTACGCATATAGGTGATGTGGCCCGCTTCATAGAGGCGCTGCGCCATCATCATGGTTTTCTTCACGCCGTAGCCCAGACGAGTACTGGCCGCCTGCTGCAGCGTGGAGGTAATAAACGGCGCGCCAGGCTTGCTGCTGGTCGGCTTATCTTCACGGTCGGTAACCTGATAGCGCGCTTTTTCCAACAGGCTAACGGCGGCCTGCGTCTGCTCGCCATTGACCGGACGGAAAGGCTTGTCATGCTGATGCGTGACTTCCATCGGCAGCAGGGTGCCTTCCGGCGTATTCAGATCGGCGTGCAGCTCCCAGTACTCTTCCGGCACAAACGCTTTAATTTCACGTTCGCGCTCGACAACCAGACGCACGGCAACCGACTGCACGCGTCCGGCAGACAGCCCACGGGCAATTTTCTTCCACAGCAGTGGTGAGACCATGTAGCCCACTACGCGGTCCATAAAGCGGCGCGCCTGCTGGGCATTCACCCTGTTGATATTCAGTTCGCCCGGCTTGTCGAAAGCCTGACGGATCGCATTTTTGGTGATTTCATTAAACACCACGCGACTGAAGCGCGAATCATCACCGCCGATCACTTCCCGCAGGTGCCATGCAATGGCTTCCCCTTCGCGGTCAAGGTCGGTTGCGAGATAGATGTGGTCGGCATTTTGCGCCAGCGCTTTCAGCTCGGAAACCACTTTTTCCTTGCCCGGAAGGATCTGATAGTTCGCTTCCCAGCCGTGATAAGGATCGACGCCCATACGGCTAACCAACGCGGTCTTTTCGTCCTTTTTCACCTTTTTGGTGGTCTTACTGGTTGTAGAGTCAGCGCTCTTTTTAACTGTTGATCCACTGGTCGGCAAATCGCGGATATGACCCACGCTGGATTTCACCACGTAGTCGTTTCCGAGATATTTATTGATTGTTTTGGCTTTTGCCGGGGACTCAACTATTACGAGAGCTTTACCCATATTTACCTTTACCTGATTAAAACATCCGAGAGTAAATTGTGCCGAAAGCCTGGGGGCAATCCAGCGCGTTAAAACCTTCATGGCCGACAGCAGAATCCGGCACTTTCCCTGTTAACGCTTCCTGGACAGGAAGCCAACCCACTGATTAACGACACCTTTTACAAACTGTTAAGCGCATCACTAACAAAGCGTAAAGCCAGTTTTACGCCCGGAACCCGAAACGCCCACACTCTACCTGATAAAATCTGTTACGCAACTTAATTAGCATCCACAGCGGATTTACGCCAGAAAGACATAAAAAAGTGTGCGGAGAGGCAAGCGCCCACCGGCATTGAGTTTTTGCGGGGGTGCGGCGTAATATACTGCTCATTTGCCGCCTCTATAAAGGAGAGAATTCTGTGAAATCTACCCAGGCTATTGATAAAACCGCCCTCCTGCAAAAGGCGAACGAGCTTATCGTCGGGCACAAAGATTATTTTTCGGGGTTGTGCGCCACCGACGTGGAGCAGAAAGGTGAAGTGCTGGTTTTCCGCGGTGACTACTTTTTGGACGAGCAGGGACTGCCGGGCAGTAAAAGCACGGTGGTGTTTAACGTGTTTAAGTTCTTAGCCACCGAGCTGTCACCGCTTTATCATTTACAGGAATAGCGCCGGAAAGGCGCTACCAGGATTACAACAGCGGTTTTTCGCCCCGCTGCCACAGGCGCAGCAGCAGGCGCTCAAGGCTGACGCTGGCGCTTTGCGTAAAGCGATCCATCATTCTTTTGCGCTTCACGTAATGCACAGCCACTACTTCCCGCGCCTGCATCTGGTCGATGATCAGATCGTCGCTGGTGCCGATAGCGTCAATCAGGCCTTTTTCCAGCGCCTGCGTGCCAAACCAGTGCTCGCCGGTTGCCACGCTCTCAATATCCAGCGCCGGACGCATTTGATGAACAAAAGTTTTAAACAGCTGATGTGTTTCGTTGAGATCTTCGCGGAATTTTTCGCGACCCTGCTCGGTATTTTCGCCAAACAACGTCAGTGTGCGCTTATAATCTCCAGCCGTATGCAGCTCTACGTCGATTTCATTACGCTTCAGCAGACGATTGAAGTTAGGGATCTGCGCGACCACGCCGATTGAGCCGATGATGGAAAACGGCGCGGCTACGATACGATCGGCGACGCAGGCCATCATATAGCCGCCGCTCGCGGCCACTTTATCTACCGCCACGGTCAGACGAATGTTCTTATCGCGCAGCCGCTGTAGCTGGGAAGAAGCCAGCCCGTAGCCGTGCACTACGCCGCCCGGACTCTCCAGCCGAAGCAGCACTTCATCCTGCGGTCTTGCAACCGCCATAACGGCCGAAACCTCTTCACGCAATGAGGCAACTTCGTGCGCGTCCATGCTGCCTTTAAAATCCATCACGTACAGCGTGGGTTTGCTTTCAGCGGGCTTAATGCCTTGTTTAGCATCAGCTTTAGCATTCTTCGCCTCCAGCTTAGCCTTTTTTTTCTGCTCTTTGTACCAGCGTTTTTTATCGTGCGGCTTCATGCTCGCCAGGCCCATTTCATCCTTTATTTCCTGATAGGCATCATTAAGCCGCGTCAGGCGCAGCTGACCGCTCTGAGTACGTTTACGCATGGCCAGATGGGTAAGCAGGAGAGCAATGGCCGCGATCGCCACGACCACCGTGACCGTCTTGGCCAGAAAAAGTCCGTAGTAAGAAAGTAGTTCCACGCATTCCGCCTTATTTAACATCTAATTAGATCAGCTGCTAGTGTAGCCGAGTCGGTGCCCGGCGTCGCCCGGATCCGTTGCGGATGCAAAGATAGCGCTGCGCAGAGAACAGGCATCCGGACGGTTTGCTGTTGCGGTCAATGGATTAGCAGCGTTACCCTGTTCCTTTCCCGCCCTAAGAACCGCCAGAGGCTCATCAATGGATTATCACCCTGACCGTCATTTGCTTAACGATCGTATTATCCTTATCACCGGCGCCAGCGACGGTATCGGTCGTGAGGCGGCCGTTACCTATGCCCGCTACGGCGCCCAGGTTATTTTACTGGGCCGCAATGCGCAGAAGCTACAGGCCGTAGCGGATGAGATTGCCGCTACCGGCCAGCCTTCCCCGCTTTTCCTTACCCTGGATTTGGACAGCGCCACCCCGGAAGCGTGCCGCCAGCTGGCCGATGAGCTTTCCCGTCATGTCTCAAGACTGGATGGTGTGCTGCACAATGCCGGTCTGTTGGGCGACGTGGTGCCGATGACGGAGCAGGATCCCGCCGTCTGGCAGCAGGTCATGCGCGTGAACGTGGATGCCACTTTCTTCCTGACCCAGGCATTGCTGCCGCTGCTGCTGAAGTCGCAGGCTGGCTCGCTGGTGTTTACCTCTTCGAGCGTGGGCCGTCAGGGACGCGCAGGCTGGGGTGCCTACTCCGTGTCTAAATTTGCCACCGAAGGCATGATGCAGGTATTGGCTGAAGAGTATCGCGGCCAGCTGCGCGTCAACTGTATTAACCCCGGCGGCACCCGCACCAAAATGCGCGCCAGCGCTTTCCCGGAAGAAAATGCCGGCAAGCTGAAAACGCCGGCAGATATTATGCCCACCTACCTGTATGTCATGGGCGATGACTGCACGGAAAGCGGCGTCAGCTTTGATGCGCAGCCGGGACGTAAACCGGGAGCGGCAGAATAATGGCTGACGATCGCCATCAGCAGCGTCAGCAGAAGCTGAAAGAAAAGGTGGAGGCGCGGATAGCCGCGGCCACCGAAGCGCGCGGTATTCTGATGGTATTTACCGGCAACGGCAAAGGGAAAACTACCGCTGCTTTTGGTACCGCTGCGCGCGCGGTTGGCCATCATAAACGCGTGGGCGTTATTCAGTTTATTAAGGGCGAATGGCCTAACGGCGAGCGCAATTTACTGGAGCCGCACGGCGTGGAGTTTCAGGTAATGGCGACCGGCTTCACCTGGGATACGCAAAACCGCGAAACCGATACGGCTGCCTGCCTGGACGTCTGGCAGCACGGCAAACGGATGCTGCAGGATGCGTCGCTGGATCTGGTGGTGATGGATGAGCTGACTTATATGGTGAGCTTTGATTATCTGCCGCTTGAGGAGGTCATGGCGGCGTTGCGCGCCCGTCCGGCACAGCAAAGCGTGATTATTACCGGGAGGGGGTGTCATCGCGAGCTGCTGGCTCTGGCGGATACCGTGACCGAAATGCGCCCCGTTAAACACGCGTTTGATGCGGGGATTCAGGCACAGCAGGGTATCGACTGGTAAAGGCCAAAAAAAAGGGCGAATCGCTTCGCCCTTTTTTATTAACGCTTGCTGGTCGTGCGGCGGTTGCCGCTGACCTGAGTATGGCGCTTCACGGCGCGACGGATCTGATTGGCTTTAGTGCGACGACGATCTTTTTCCAGCGCGACTTTACTGGTGGTTTCCGGCGGCAGACCTACCAGCTCGCGCAGATAGTTGGTCGGCGGCAAATCCAGCTCTGTCCAGCCGCCGCGCGGCAGCCCTTTTGGCAGCGTGATATCGCCGTAGCGGGTACGGATCAGGCGGCTGACCTGCACGCCAACGGATTCCCACAGGCGGCGAACTTCGCGGTTACGGCCTTCTGTCAGCGTCACGCTATACCACTGGTTGATGCCCTCACCACCGGTAAACTTCAGCGTTTTAAATGACGCCGGGCCATCCTCCAGCTGCACGCCACGACTCAGCTGCTTCAGCTTATCGTCATCCACCTGACCGAACACGCGTACCGCATATTCCCTTTCCACTTCCCGGCTTGGGTGCATCAGACGGTTAGCCAGCTCGCCATCCGTTGTGAACAGCAGCAGGCCGCAGGTGTTGACGTCCAGACGCCCTACGGCGATCCAGCGTGCGCCACGCAGCTTGGGTAAACGGTCGAATACGGTAGGACGGCCTTCAGGATCGTTACGGGTGCAAAGTTCGCCTTCTGGTTTGTAATACGCCAGCACGCGGCAAACTTCATTGGTCGATTCCGCTACCGAGACCAGATGGCCGTCGATACGGATTTTTAATGCTTTACTCGGCTCTACGCGGTCGCCCAGCGTGGCCATTTTGCCGTCCACGCTAACGCGTCCGGCAGAAATCATGGTTTCAATTTCGCGGCGGGAACCATGCCCGGCGCGCGCTAAGACTTTCTGTAATTTTTCGCTCATGGCGCTGCCTCTTTGTCGCCTTCCCAGGCGTCATAATAATGAATGGGCCGTTACTCAGGAGGCGGGGCTTTTTGCTGCTGGATACGCGCGACGCCCGCCCCATTTTCAGGGGAAGCGCATTCTACACTAAGTTCTTCGCTATTGATAACGCTAGCGGGCTCTTTGCCAGGGAAAAGATGCGGCGGGCTGAAAAGACGCCATGCCGACAGCTGCGCTTATCAGTCATTCATTTACTCTGCTTACCAAAATGCCCACCTTAAGCCAATTAAACGCTAAGTCTTGATGCGTTAATTAAGCCAAATTTCAACCGGTGTTTTTTATATATGTTTTTTAATTTAAACTAAATTAAAGTTTGCCCTTTTCCTGCCGATACTGCGCGCCGCCTGATGTTTATTTAAAATAAAGCCAAATTAGACGGGCGGGCAGCAAGTGCTTCCGCCCGGGGAAATGTTTACGACATGTTAAATCCATATCTTTACGAAAAAGCAGTGATTAATGCCAACTTAACACAAATAAAAAAGCAAACCGTTGAATGGAAATTCAAATAGGCAGCGCATTGCTATTACAGATTGAGTTAATTCCCCATCAACGCGGTTTTCATTACTTTCGGTTGTTTATTTATTTATTGCGCTAATAAGATTGTGTACAATTCATTCAGGCCAAAAGAGCCTGATTAATGAACTGTTAAACAGTCATAAAAAGTTTTAGTTAAGTTGTTATTTATTTCCCCGGTATACGTAAGTTAAACAGAGGGGAGCGAAACTCCCTGTAACGTCGATTTAAATCGACTTTACACGTCGTCAATCTTCACCAGGGATTTACTGACGTGTCCGAAAAAGCGTAAACATTATGAAAAGAATAATGCCCCTCGCGGCGTTGGCTTTGCTGACGCTGACCGGCTGCTCTGTAGGCAAATACGAATACAGCAAAGAAGCGCTGAAGCGCGTCGATATGAGCTTTACCGGCATCCCCACTATCCTTGGCGCCGGATCGCTGGGCACCAGCATCCCTATTACGCCAGAGTACAGCCTTACCGCCGCTCATGTGGCCAGGCTCTCTGTGCAGCGCGTTAAGGCTTACCACCCTTATTGCGATCTGGCGATTATTTACCATAAAAATGATATTAAAACGCTGCCGAAATTCCGCGAAGGTGACATTGGCGCGCCGGTGAAAATGTACGGCTACAGCTTTATTACCGCCATGCCAGTAGAATCTTCCGGCGTCAATCTGGCATTGACCGGGATTCGTAATGAGTGGAATAAACGCCCCTGCGTGGCGATGGCTTCGAATGCGGGCGTGGTACAGGGTATGTCGGGCGGAGCGGTGTATAACGGCGATGATACTATTGGCGGCGTAATCGTCGGGTTCACGCGTCAAATTAAACGACATAAAGTTGACAGCGTCCCGCTGAAAGATGTGTCGCTTTATATTCCTTACGATGACTTTAAAGATTGGTTACAAAAAACGACCTCTTAACCGACCTGTTTTTATCATTTAGCGCTAAAGAAAATAAGCGCAGGTATAAGGTTCATTTCTTCAGGCTCGCCTTTTTGACGAGCCTGATTTTATTTAGAGGAAAGGTGTCACGTCGCCTACGCCTTCGCGTACAATCTGCGCCGTGCTTTCGGTTAAATCAATTACCGTGGTAGGCTGCTGTCCCAGATAGCCGCCGTGAATAATTAAATCGACCTGCTTACCAATCGTCTCCTGAATGGCTTCCGGATCGGATTCGGTAAAATCGTTGCCCGGCAGCATGAGTGACGTGGACATTAAAGGCTCATTCAGCGCCTCCAGCAGCGCCAGCGCCACCGGATTAGAAGGCACACGCAGGCCGATGGTCTTACGTTTATCGTTCATCAGACGGCGCGGTACCTCTTTGGTCGCCTTTAAAATAAACGTGTAGTTGCCTGGCGTATTATTTTTAATCAGGCGAAACGCCGTATTGTCCACATACGCATAAGTAGACAGCTCTGAAAGATCGCGACAGACCAGCGTAAAGTTATGATCGCTGTCCAGCTGCCTGATACGACAGATGCGTTCCATGGCGTTTTTATCTTCCAGCCTGCAGCCCAGCGCATAGCCCGAGTCCGTAGGATAAACGATGACCGACCCTTTGTGCAGCAGCTCTACGGCCTGTTTGATCAGCCGTGGCTGAGGGTTTTCCGGGTGTATATAAAAGAACTGACTCATAATCAACCTCATGCCTGTCGCGCGACGGGCGAACAGGATCAAATTTCAGGAAAGCGCAGCCAGACGGCTTCCACACCGGCCGGAAGCCACAATTTTTTCCCCAGCTCTATCCACGGACAGGGCTGATGAAAATCAGACCCCTGCGACGCGGCCAGCTGGTAGTCCTGCGCGTATCGTGCCAGCTGCGTACGCTCATTGGGCGCCTGCTGGCACTGTGCCACTTCCATTGCGTCTCCCCCTTTTTCTTTAAAGTGGGCGAGTAAACGCTTCAACCATTTTGCGGAAAGCCCGTAGCGCCCTGGATGGGCCAGCACGGCGCGTCCGCCGGAATGATGAATGGCATCAATGGCTTGTTCAATTGTACACCACTGTGGCGGGACGTAACCTGTTTTGCCGCGCGCCAGGTAATTTTTAAACACCTGCGCCATATTATCGGCCTTGCCCTGGGCTATTAAGAAGCGGGCAAAATGTCCCCGCGTGATCGCGCCCCCCTCTGCCAGCGCCAGCGCACCTTCCAGTGCCCCAGGAATACGCGCTTTCTCCAGACGCTCGGCAATCAGCCGTGCACGCGCCAGTCGCCGGTCACCCTGCTCCTGCAAAAACTGCTTCAGCACGGGATGCTCTTCAGACACGCCCAGGCCAACAATATGAATTTCGTGGTTTTCCCACAGCGAAGAAACTTCGACCCCTGCAATCAGCCGTAACGGTAATTGATGCTTAGCGATAGCTTCACGTGCGGGCTGTATGCCTTCTACCGAATCGTGATCGGTGATGGCAAGCACGCCGACACGCTGTTCTACGGCTCTGAACACCAGCTCTTCGGGCGTCAACAGGCCGTCAGAGGCGCGGGTGTGGCTGTGTAAATCGTAGATGGGCCAGGGATTAAGCGGGGTTGCAGACAAAAGGACTCCGGAAAGCGCTAAAAAGGTCGCAGCATGATACCCGCAATTAACGGTAAGAGAAAAAGAGTATTGACATTTCCGCCACGAACCCGTTAACTAGTACGCAAGTTCACACACAAGGTAGCGAAAAATGAAAAACACAATGACAACGAACGGCTGGTGGCGTACTTCTCCCTGAACGGGCGGAGGAGTCATGCACGCAGCTGTCGCTGTAACGCTACCCAGGCCCGCCACCCGCGGGCCTTTTTTTTAGCTAATTTTGAGAACTGACCTTATGCAAACGCAAACTACAGTGAAGTTGATTACCGGCACCGCGCCCTATCGTGAGGATCCGGCCGCGCTTTTCCATCAGCTCTGCGGCGCACGCCCCGCTACGCTGCTGCTGGAGTCGGCGGACATTGACAGCAAGCGTAACCTGCAAAGCCTGCTGATTATCGACAGCGCTTTGCGCATTAAAGCGCTGGGCGATACCGTTACCGTACAGGCACTTTCAGAGAACGGCCGGGCGCTGTTACCGCTGATGGATGCCGCCCTGCCCGAGTCGGTGATCAATACCGTTCGTCCTGATGGCCGCGAGCTACGTTTTCCGCAGGAGAGCGAGGTGCAGGACGAAGACTCTCGCCTGAAGACCCTGTCGGTGTTTGACGCGCTGCGCCTGATCCCCCATCTGCTGAAAAGCCCGGCAGACGAACGCGAGGCCATGCTGCTGGGTGGCCTGTTCGCTTATGACCTGGTCGCTGGCTTTGAAGATCTGCCCGCCCTGAACAACGACCAGCGCTGCCCCGACTACTGCTTTTACCTGGCAGAAACGTTACTGGTGATCGACCATCAGAATCAAAGTGCACGCCTGCAGGCCAGCCTGTTTACGGCAGCGCCCGGAGAATTTTTGCGCCTGCAGCGCCGCATTGAACAGCTGCACAGCCAGATGCTGCAGCCTGCGCCCGCTATCCCTGTGCAGCCGCTGGAGACAATGTCGCTCAGCGTCAGCCAGAACGATGAAGAGTACTGCGCCGTGGTGCGCAATATGCAGGAAGCTATCCGTATCGGTGAAATTTTCCAGGTTGTGCCTTCGCGTCGCTTCTCGCTGCCCTGCCCGTCGCCGTTGGCCGCCTACGACACCCTGAAAAACAGTAATCCAAGCCCCTATATGTTTTTTATGCAGGATCAGGATTTCAGTCTGTTCGGCGCCTCGCCGGAAAGTTCGCTGAAATATTCCGCCGACAGCCGCCAGATCGAAATCTATCCGATTGCCGGTACGCGACCTCGCGGTCGTCATGCTGACGGCACGCTGGATCGCGATCTCGACAGCCGTATCGAACTGGAAATGCGTACCGACCATAAAGAGCTGGCCGAGCACCTGATGCTTGTTGACCTGGCACGTAACGATCTGGCGCGTATTTGCGTACCAGGCAGCCGCTATGTAGCCGACTTAACGAAAGTGGATCGCTATTCTTTCGTGATGCATCTGGTTTCACGCGTGGTAGGCAAGTTACGCGAGGATCTGGATGTCCTGCACGCCTATCGCGCCTGCATGAATATGGGCACGCTGAGCGGTGCGCCTAAGGTTCGCGCCATGCGCCTGATTGCTGAAGCCGAAGGCACACGTCGTGGTAGCTACGGCGGCGCAGTCGGCTACTTTACCGCCAGCGGCGATCTGGACACCTGCATCGTGATCCGTTCGGCCTATGTTGAAGACGGCATTGCTACCGTTCAGGCGGGCGCGGGCGTGGTACTGGACTCTAATCCGCAGGCGGAAGCCGATGAGAGCCGCAATAAGGCCCGCGCGGTACTGCGCGCCATCGCCACTGCTCATCACTGCAAGGAGATCTTCTGATGGCTGATATTCTGCTGCTCGACAATATCGACTCTTTTACCTGGAACCTTGTCGACCAGGTACGCGCTTTCGGCCATAACGTCGTTATCTATCGTAATAACGTGCCCGCCGACACGCTGCTCGCCCGTTTGCAGGAGATGGAAAACCCGATTTTGCTGCTGTCGCCAGGGCCTGGCGCGCCGGCCGATGCGGGTTGCATGCCCGAACTGCTGCGACGCCTGCGCGGGCAGCTGCCGATTATCGGTATTTGCCTGGGTCATCAGGCGATTGTGGAAGCCTACGGCGGCCACGTTGGGCAGGCGGGTGAAATCCTGCACGGTAAAGCCTCTGCTGTTGCGCATGATGAGTCAGCGATGTTTGCCGGGCTGAGCAATCCGCTGCCCGTCGCACGCTATCACTCGCTGGTCGGCAGTAACGTTCCGGCCGCGCTGACGGTTAACGCGACATTTAACGGCATGGTAATGGCGGTACGTCACGATGCCGATCGCGTCTGCGGTTTTCAGTTTCACCCGGAATCGATTCTGACCACACAGGGCGCACGCCTGCTGGAGCAGACCCTGGCCTGGGCGCTGGCGAAATAAGGAGAGCATGATGAACACAATATTGGAAAAACTCTACCAGGCGCAGATCCTCACCCGTGAAGAGAGCCACCAGCTTTTCTCCGCTATCGTTACCGGCCAGCTTGAGCCAACCCAGCTGGCTGGCGCGCTGATTGCCATGAAAATCCGTGGCGAGCGGCCTGAAGAGATCGCCGGCGCTGCAACGGCGCTGCTGGCGGACGCCAAACCCTTTCCGCGTCCCGATTACGCTTTCGCCGATATCGTCGGAACCGGCGGTGACGGTAGCAACAGCATCAATATCTCTACCGCCAGCGCCTTTGTGGCGGCGGCCTGCGGGTTGAAAGTAGCCAAGCACGGTAACCGCAGCGTTTCCAGCAAATCCGGCTCT
>NZ_DALZCD010000096.1:0-13924 GCF_031978025.1 Erwinia sp. | reverse complement strand
TTTTATCCTGCGTCATCAGCCCCAGCTTCGCGCGCATTCTGCCGCCCCAACAGCGCATCAGCTCCGGCTCATACTCCGCCAGCGCCTGTTTCAACTGTGCGGTATCCAGCAGCCCGGAAAGCGTATGCGCCAGCCTGTTCAGGTTCCACAGGCCCACCACCGGTTGATTATCGAAGCTGTATCGTCCCTGATAATCAGAATGGTTACAGATAAAATCTGGCTTATAGTCATCCAGAAAACCATACGGCCCGTAATCCAGGGTGATCCCCAGTACCGACATGTTATCGGTATTCATTACGCCATGCGCGAAGCCGACGCTTTGCCATTGGGCAATCAGCCTGGCCGTGCGTTTAACCACGTCCTGGAACCAAAGCAGATAGCGATCCTGCTCCTCCTGCAGATGCGACCAGTGGTGACGAATCAGATAGTCAGCCAGCTGGCGTACCTTCTCCGGCTGCTGAGTGTAAAAGAAATGCTCAAAATGGCCGAAACGGGCGTGGCTTTCCGCCACGCGTAGCAGCATCGCGCCGCGTTCGGTAGTTTCTCGCCGTACGGGCTCATCGCTGGTCACCACCGTCAGCGCGCGCGAGGTGGGAATGCCAAGGTGATGCATCGCTTCCGAGGCAAGGAATTCACGCAGCGAGGAGCGCAGTACGGCGCGTCCATCGCCCATCCGTGAATAAGGCGTCAGGCCTGCGCCTTTGAGATGCCAGTCCATTTTACGGCCGTCGGCGAGCTGCTGCTCGCCCAGCAAAATGCCGCGCCCGTCGCCCAGCTGACCTGCCCAGACACCAAACTGGTGACCACTGTAAACCTGCGCCAGCGGCTGCATCCCCGGCAGCAGCTGCGCCCCGCTCCAGAGGGGAGTTTTGTCTGCACTGAACCAGCTTTCATCCAGCCCCAACTCCTGAGCGAGCGGCGCGCTATGATAAAGCAGACGTGGGTTTTTTAGTGGCGTAGGGTTGAGGGCGGTATAGGATCCCGCCAGCTCGTCATGCCAGGTATTGTTAAATTGCATACGCTCCCCTTGCGGTTGACCGACGCCTGATGCGCTTTCGGTCGTTCCCTTAAGTGTAAACCGCCTTTGCAGACGTAAACACGGAGAGAATCAGGGGGTATTACAGCGCGACATCCACCAGCTCTTTCGGCGGCACGGTCAGTGAGCAAAGCGACTCGCCCGTGACCGGAGAAAACAGCGCGCTTTGTATCCCGTCAAACTGATAGTGGCTGACTTTTTCCAGGTCGGTAATACGGTCTACGCCCTGAACAATAACCTGCTGGCAGTGGGGCTTAATATGTTCCAGCAGCGTGTTGATAAAAGGCTGAAAAGAGGTCCGGTTAATATTGTGCTGGATAAAGCCTTTATCCAGTTTAATGCGGGAAAAAAGGTTGTCGTATACGGCTTTAGACGAGACTTTTCCCGCACCGTAATTCGCCAGGCATAACTCGAACCTTTCACTTAGCGCCATCAGACCCGGATGATCTTTCCCCAGGTTTAAATCGGTGAAGTTTTCGCTTATTTCCAGCTCCAGCCACGCCAGCGCGTCCAGCTTACGGCTCAGAAACTCGCTATCAAGAATGGTTTGTGCCAGCAGTTCGTCTATTTTTAACGTAACCTTTACTTTTTCCTGACTAAAAAAATCCGCGTGCCGTTCAATGCTGTTGATCTGATTCTGCAATAAAAGGATACGTTGTTCTGTATTAAGCTGTGGTAGCAAAAACTCCTGAGGAATGGCTACGTTAGCGGTGCTGTGGGAAAACTGCGTGAGCAATTCGACGGCGATAAGCTGCCCGCCGAAACGATAAATCGGGTTAAAAGCTGTGTAACTTTTATAATCCGCTTCCAGATGGATATTCATTTTTATTCAGCCATGATGAAATCGTCGTACAGCGCTGTAATAGGGCTGTTGTACAACGACCAGGACGAAAACCCATAGTGGGTTAAACTATCACATATTTCCTGAGAAAGGTGCTTTACTATTAAATCACAGTTTCGTGCTAAGAAACCCCCGTGGCGCATTTCTTTAAACTCTCTTTACAAAATCCGACATGGGAAATGACTTTTAACCGTTCAGACAAATCGTTATGCAATAAATTGCTAACCTGAACTGCCAGTTTATATAATCTCAAATCTTAACCGGCAGATATATAAGCATTTTCTGAAATCAGTTAGCAGGCTATATTATTTAAATCCGTCTCGCTTGCCAGAAAACTTTTTTCCAGTAGACGTTATTGAGCGAGGAACGGATTACGCCCTGACTGGTAGAGGCATGGATAAACTGGTCGTCCGTGTCGTAAATGCCAACGTGCAATCCGTTTTCTCCCCCGCCGGTTTTAAAAAACACCAGATCGCCGGGCAGCAGATCTTTTTTACCGATGCGCGTGCCAGTTTTCGTTTGCGCAACGGTTGTGCGCGGCAGCTGCAAATCAAAGCGGTCACGAAAAGTCAGATAAACGAACCCGGAGCAGTCAACGCCTCTGCGCCCCATTCCTCCATAGCGATAAGGGGTACCGCGCCACTCGCCGAGCTGTTCGTTCAAACGGGCAATCACCATGATGGAATCGGAAAGGTGGCCATTCGGCGGCGGCGCATGGCTGCTACAGCCCGCCAACAGAATAGCCAGTAAAAAGAGCAGGTAGCGCATAACAGGATCCCTTTATTCAATGCCGCTGATTTAAAACAGCGTGGTCAATAACGCTTGTCCATCCACATCGATTTTTCTGAAAGGCACATGATAAACGGTAGACAGCACGTCCGGCTGTAGCACGTCCTGTGTGGCGCCCTGCTTCAGCAGAACCCCTTCTTTCAGCAGCCAGATGCGTTGAGCGTGATGTAGCGAGTGATTGATATCGTGCCCGCTCATAATCACCGTTAGCCCTTCCGCGACCCGGGCAGCAACACAACTGTCAAATGCGGCCTGCTGAGCCAGATCCAACCCGGTTAATGGTTCGTCCAACAGCAGCAGCTCGCCTTCCGGCTGCGCGGTCTGACAGAAGACTGCCACCAGACGCACTCGCTGCCACTCTCCGCCTGAAAGGCGACTAATCGGGCGCGAGAGTTTATTCGTCAGCTGAAAAGCCTCGCAAAGGGTCATCAGTATCCGGTCGTTTTCTTCCGTCAGCTGATGCAGCTTAAGGTAGTGCCAGACCGGCACGCTGCCGACCGGCCGTTGCTGCTGGACCAGATAGGCGCGATGGCGGGCCAACGCGTACCCCGTCCAGGCCGACAGCAGCGTGCCGTTGAAAACGATACGCCCTTCTGCTGCCAGCAGCCCCGCCAGTGCCGCCAGCAATGAGCTTTTGCCCGCGCCGTTGGGGCCAAGCAGATGGATCAGTTCGCCCTTACCGACGCTGGCGGTAAAAGGCGCGAGGCGCTGCGCGATTGCAACGCCCTCACACTCCAGCAGCATCTATTTTGCCAGCGCCGCTTTAATGCTTTCCATCACGATAGGATCTTCCGGCGTCATATCTGGCGAGAAGCGCTGGACTACGGTGCCGTCACGACCCACCAGGAACTTTTCAAAGTTCCATAAAATATCGCCCGGCTCTTTCGGCGCGCGCCCTTTGCTGCTCATACGCTCCAGAAAACCGCTGTTTTCCGGTGCTACTGCTTCCGGCCTGGCCGCAATCAGCTGGCGATAAAGCGGATGCCGTTCCGGCCCGTTGACCTCGATTTTACTGAACATCGGGAAGGTGACGCCGTAAGTGGTGCTGCAAAACGTTTTGATCTCTTCGGCGCTGCCGGGTTCCTGCTCCAGGAACGCATTGCAGGGGAAGCCAAGCACCGCAAAACCCCGATCCTGCCAGGCTTTATGAATATTTTCCAACTGCTCATACTGCGGCGTCAGGCCACACTTAGAAGCAACGTTCACGATCAGCAGCACCTTCCCCTGCCACTTTGCCAACGTTGTCGGTTCACCATCCAGCGTCACCAGTTCTGTCTCGTAAATACTCATGGTTTTTCCTGTTTCAGTAGAGAAAAAAGCCGACCGCAGGTCAGGCCCCGTTACGTAATAGCAGCCAGATAAATACCGGTGCACCCAGCGTGGCCGTGACCACACCAATCGGCAGTTCCGCCGAGGCAATGGCAACACGGGCCAGAATATCGGCTGCCAACAGTACACCGCCGCCCGCAAGCGCACAGGCAGGCAACAGCATACGATGATCGCTCAGGTTGTTCAGCCGCAAAATATGCGGTATGACCAGCCCCACAAAGCCGATTGCCCCGGCCAACGCCACGCTCACGCCAATTAACCAGCCTGTCGCCAGTACCAGCACATTGCGCCACAGCAACAGCGGCAGGCCGAGCTGTTGGGCGGAGACATCGCCCAGCGCCAGCAAATTCAACACGCTTCCCTGGCGGCATAGCCAGATCAGCACCGGCAGCAGCGCCAGCATCAGCCCACCGTAGCGCCAGTCCACGCCGCCAAACCCGCCCATCATCCAGTACATTAACTGGCGCAGGTCCAGGCTGGCGCTGAAATAGACCAGCCACGTCATGCCTGCGCTACAGATAATGCCTAAGGCCACGCCAGCCAGCAACAGGCGGCTGGTGGAAAGCGTACGGCGGGAAAAACGCAGCAGGAGGAAAGTGATCGCCAGCGCGCCGGTGATGGCAAAAAAGCTCAGCGGCCACAGGCCGGTCACACCGCCAAAAATACCCAGCACCAGCCCGACGCCAGCACCGTTAGCGACACCAAGCAGGCCCGGCTCCGCCAGCGGATTCTCAAACAACGCCTGCATCACAGCCCCCGTTACGGCCAGCGCGGCGCCAACCAGCAATACCGCCAACGAACGTGGTAGCCGCAGTTGCCAGACGAACAGCCGGTTTTCGGCGGTAAACCAGCCTGACGGAAAAAGCCAACGGTCGCCGGCGCACAGGCTAAGCAGGAAAATCAGCACGCACAAAATGCTCAGGGCAGAGAGCCAGCGTCGCTGATGCCGACGAGCCAGCGCGACCTGGTGAGAAAGCAGAGTCATAGATCCAGACCTGATGAATGGAAACGGGCAGGGTTAGCGGAAATTCAGCGATAAAAAAGGCCGCGTAAGCGGCCTTTTGCAGAGCACTGTCAGTCTTCTTTCGGCGTAGCGTTCTCAACCCGGCTTTTGAGCTTCTGCCCAGGCCGGAAAGTCACCACGCGCCGCGCCGTAATCGGAATATCCTCGCCGGTTTTGGGATTGCGTCCCGGGCGTTGATTTTTGTCGCGAAGGTCGAAGTTACCAAATCCTGACAGTTTTACCTGTTCGCCGTTTTCTAAAGCGCGACGTACCTCTTCAAAAAATAGCTCTACCAGCTCTTTGGCATCCCGTTTGCTAAGCCCCAGCTTTTCAAACAGGTATTCAGACATCTCAGCTTTTGTAAGCGCCATAGGTTCAATCCCTCAAGGTTGCCTGGAATCGCTCTTTTAACGCCGCAACACATTTGGCGACGGTTGCAGCGATCTCCTCTTCTTCGAGTGTCCGGCCGGTATCTTGCAAAATCAGGCTGATAGCAAGGCTCTTAAAACCTTCATTAACACCCTTACCGCGGTACACATCAAACAAGTTTACGCCAACTACCTGATTTACGCCAACTTTCTTACACTCGGCGATAATATCTGCTGCGGGGACGTTTTCAGCCACCAGCACGGCGATATCACGACGGTTTGCCGGGAAACGTGAAATCTCGCTCGCCTCAGGCAGGGCGCGGTCTGACACCTTATCCCACTCCAGTTCGAAGACCACGGTACGGCCGTTAAGATCCAGTTTCCGTTCGAGTTCCGGATGAACCACACCCAGGTAACCGATACGCTGATCCTGCAAATAAATGCCGGCGCTTTGTCCAGGGTGCAGTGCCGGGTGCGCTTCTGCCCGGAACTGAATAGCATCCAGTTTGCCGGTCAAATCGAGGACGGACTCCAAATCACCTTTTAAATCATAGAAGTCAACTGACTGTCGCGCCAGATCCCAGTGTTCTTCATAACGCGCGCCGGCGATCGCGCCCGCCAGCATAACGTCCTGCCGAATCCCCAGGTTTGCCTGAGTATCAGGTACAAAGCGCAGGCCGCTTTCAAACAGGCGCACACGGCTCTGCTGACGGTTCTGGTTGTAAACCACGGCAGAAAGCAGACCCGTCCACAGCGAGAGACGCATCGCCGACATGTCCACTGAAATCGGGCTTGGCAGGACCAGATTTTCTTCGCCCGGGTGCAACAGTGCCTGCACTTTAGGATCGACAAAGCTGTAGGTAATCGCTTCCTGATAGCCTTTATCCACCAGCATCGCTTTCACCCGCTTCAGCGACAGGCTGGCTTCACGGTGCGAGGTCATGACCAGACCGGCCTGCACCGGCACGTCAGGAATATTGTTGTAGCCGTAAACGCGCGCCACCTCTTCGACCAGATCTTCCTCAATCTGCATATCGAAACGCCAGCCTGGCGCAACCGCCTGCCACGCGCCTTCGCTTTCCGTCACGTCGCAGCCCAGACGACGTAAAATATCGCTGACTTGGTTATCGGCAATAACATGACCAATCAGGCGATCCAGCTTTTCGCGGCGCAGCGTGATCGTAGCGCGTGCAGGCAGGGTTGCCTCGCTGGTTTGATCGATAACCGGCCCGGCCTCACCGCCACAAATGTCCAGCAACAGGCGAGTTGCCCGCTCCAGCGCTTTGTACTGCAGTTGCGGATCGACGCCGCGTTCATAGCGATGGGAAGCATCGGTGTGCAGGCCATGGCGGCGTGCGCGACCGGTGATAGAAAGCGGGCTGAAGAAAGCGCATTCGAACAGAATGTTCGTGGTTTCTTCATTAACGCCAGAATGTTCGCCACCAAAGATGCCGCCCATGGCCAGCGCTTTGTGGTGATCGGCGATAACAACCGTATCCGCGCTTAACTTAACCTCTGCGCCGTCCAGAAGCGTCAGCGCTTCGCCGTCTTCCGCCATACGCACGACAATTCCACCGTCTATGCGATCCAGATCGAAAGCGTGCATCGGCTGTCCCAGCTCAAGCAGGACGTAGTTGGTGATATCCACCACCGGATCGATAGAGCGAATGCCGCAGCGACGCAGCTTTTCTTTCATCCACAGCGGCGTAGCGGCCTTGACGTTAATGCCTTTGATCACGCGTCCCAGATAACGCGGACAGGCGTCAACCGCATCCACGCGGATCGGGAAGGTTTCTGCACTGGTCGCGACAACCGGCTCGATAACCGGCTCGTTTAACGGCAGCTTATTCAGCACGGCAACATCGCGTGCAATACCGATAATGCCCAGGCAGTCTGCGCGGTTTGGCGTTACGCTGATCTCAATGGTGCTGTCATCAAGCTTGAGGTAGTCACGAATATCGGTGCCGACAACGGCATCCAGCGGCAGTTCGATAATGCCGTTATGATCGTCGGTAATGCCCAGCTCGGAAAAGGAGCAAAGCATGCCTTCTGACGGCTCGCCGCGCAGCTTAGCCGCCTTAATTTTAAAATCGCCCGGCAGCACCGCGCCTACGGTGGCCACAGCCACTTTCAGGCCCTGGCGGCAATTTGGCGCGCCGCAGACGATATCCAGCAGGCGCTCGCCACCTACGTTGATTTTGGTGACGCGCAGTTTATCGGCGTTTGGATGCTGTCCACACTCCACTACTTCGCCTACCACCACGCCGTGGAACGTGCCGGCTACCGCTTCCACGCCGTCCACTTCCAGGCCAGCCATGGTGATCTGTTCGCTGAGTGCTGCACTGTCGATGGCTGGGTTAACCCACTCACGTAACCAGAGTTCGCTGAATTTCATAGGTTTTACCCGCTCTTATTTAAACTGTTTGAGGAAACGTAAATCATTTTCGAAGAAGGCGCGCAGATCGGTCACGCCATAGCGCAACATGGTCAGACGCTCCATACCCATGCCGAAGGCAAAGCCTGAGTACACTTCCGGATCGATGCCGACATTGCGCAGCACGTTCGGGTGCACCATGCCACAGCCCAGCACTTCCAGCCATTTGCCATTTTTACCCATCACGTCCACTTCTGCAGAAGGTTCGGTGAACGGAAAGTAAGAAGGACGGAAGCGAATCTGCAGATCTTCTTCAAAGAAGTTGCGCAGGAAATCGTGCAGCGTGCCTTTCAGATTGGTGAAGCTGATGTTTTTATCAACGATCAGGCCTTCCATCTGGTGGAACATTGGCGTGTGGGTCTGATCGTAATCGTTGCGGTAGACGCGGCCTGGCGCGATAACACGGATTGGCGGCTGTTGGTTCTTCATGGTACGGATCTGTACGCCGGAGGTCTGGGTGCGCAGCAGGCGTGTGGCATCGAACCAGAAGGTATCGTGATCGGCGCGCGCCGGGTGGTGACCCGGAATATTCAACGCGTCAAAGTTATGGTAGTCATCTTCAATTTCCGGGCCGGTTTCCACGGCAAAACCCAGCTCGCCAAAGAACGTTTCGATACGGTCGATGGTGCGAGTAACCGGATGCAGACCGCCATTTTCAATGCGGCGTCCCGGCAGGGAGACATCAATGGTCTCCTGCGCCAGACGGGCATTTAACTCGGCCGATTCCAGCTCGTCTTTACGCGCGGTCAGCGCCTCCTGCACCTGTTGTTTAGCCTCGTTGATCACCGCACCCGCCGCCGGACGCTCTTCGGCAGGCAGTTCGCGTAGCGTGGTCATCTGCAGCGTCAACTGCCCTTTTTTGCCGAGATATTCAACGCGTACCGTATCTAACGCGGCAACATCGCGTGCATTCTTAATGGCCGCTTGCGCGTTCGCCACCAGTTCTGCGAGATGTGACATGCTTTCCTCTTCTTCCAGCCGCCGTGGCCGGTCTGTTTTTTATGGGGACGACCCCGTCCTGGATTGGCCGCGCCAGAAATAAAAAAGCCTCCACGAGGGAGGCTTTCAGCGCGATTTTTCGTTTCTTTTCTTTGCGCACAAGCCCCCGATGTTCAGGTGCTAAAGTAAAAAAAGAAACGGAAATTCGCGGTCATAATGCGTTGCCTGGTTGCCGGGTCGTAAAAAGTGGCTCTATTGAAAAACGCATGGGCAGAAATGTCAATCTTTTGCTGCGGTTACAAAATAAAAGAGGGAGCAAGCTCCCTCTTTTACCTGACTTACGCCAGAGCTGATTTCGCTTTTTCGACCAGAGCGGTAAACGCTACTTTATCGAATACAGCGATGTCAGCCAGAATCTTACGGTCGATTTCGATCGATGCCTTTTTCAGGCCATTGATGAAACGGCTGTAAGAAATGCCGTTAGTGCGTGCCGCTGCGTTGATACGCGCGATCCACAGCTGACGGAACTGACGCTTACGCTGACGACGGTCACGGTAAGCATACTGACCAGCTTTGATAACAGCCTGGAAAGCCACGCGATATACACGTGAACGTGCACCGTAGTAGCCTTTAGCTTGTTTTAAGATTTTTTTGTGACGTGCGCGAGCAACTACACCACGTTTTACACGAGCCATTTAGCTCTCCTGTTTAATATTCTGAGTTAAAAAAAATAGACTTATGCGTATGGCAGGCAGGCAATAACCAGACCCAGATCGCCTTTGGACACCAGACCTTTCGGACGCAGGTGACGCTTACGCTTGGTAGATTTTTTGGTCAGAATATGACGCAGGTTTGCGTGCTTACGCTTGAAGCCGCCAGAGGCAGTCTTCTTGAAGCGCTTGGCCGCGCCACGTACAGTTTTAATCTTTGGCATTTAAAACATCCACTTCGCATTGTTAATAAAATAAAACAGGCAGGCGTACAGCGCCCGGCGGTAAACCACCGAAACGCTGTCACTTTATGGCCTACTGTTTCTTCTTAGGAGCGAGCACCATGATCATCTGACGACCTTCGATCTTCGAAGGGAAGGATTCGACAATCGCCAGTTCCATGTCCTCGCACAGATCTTTACGGACGCGGTTAAGCATTTCCATACCGATCTGCTGGTGAGCCATTTCACGACCGCGGAAACGCAGCGTGATTTTAGCTTTATCACCTTCTTCCAGAAAGCGAATCAGGTTGCGTAGTTTTACCTGATAGTCGCCATCATCGGTACCAGGGCGGAATTTAATTTCCTTAACCTGGATAATTTTTTGCTTTTTCTTCTGTTCTTTAGAAGATTTGCTTTTCTCGTAGAGGAACTTGCCGTAATCCATGATACGACAAACGGGCGGCTCGGCGTTAGGGCTGATTTCAACTAAATCAACGCCTGCTTCCGCAGCTTTTTCTAAAGCCTCATTCAGACTGACAATACCAATCTGCTCGCCATCGACGCCAGTCAGACGAACCTCGGTGGCGCGGATTTCTCTGTTAATGCGATTAGGACGCGCCGGTTGAACTCGTTTTCCGCCTTTAATACCTTATTCCTCCAGTTGATGAAGATTGCGACTGCGGATTTCATCCTGCAGCTTCGCGATCGCTTCGTTTACGTCCATGCTGCCCAGGTCTTTACCACGGCGGGTGCGAACGGCAACTTTGCCTGCTTCCACCTCTTTATCACCACAGACCAACATATAAGGGACACGACGTAACGTGTGCTCGCGGATTTTAAAGCCAATCTTCTCGTTTCTCAAGTCCGCTTTTACACGAATGCCCGCATTCTGAAGTTTTTGGGTCAATTCTGCAACATATTCGGACTGGCTATCGGTGATATTCATCACCACTACTTGTACAGGAGCCAGCCAGGTCGGGAAGAAACCGGCATACTCTTCGGTTAAAATACCGATAAAGCGCTCCACAGAACCCAGGATAGCGCGGTGGATCATCACCGGTACCTGACGTTCATTATTTTCACCCACGTACGAGGCGCTCAGGCGGCCCGGCAGCGAGAAGTCCAGCTGAACGGTGCCGCACTGCCATGCGCGATCCAGACAATCGTACAGGGTGAATTCAATTTTAGGGCCGTAGAATGCGCCCTCGCCCGGCTGATAGTCGAACGGAATATCGTTCTCTTTCAGCGCGGCAGCCAGATCGGCCTCGGCACGATCCCACTGTTCATCACTGCCGATGCGTTTAACCGGACGGGTTGACAGTTTTACCACGATTTTTTCAAAACCGAAGGTGCTGTACATGTCGTAGACCATACGGATGCAGCTGTTTACTTCAGTACGCACCTGCTCTTCTGTACAGAAGATATGGGCGTCGTCCTGAGTAAAGCCGCGTACACGCATCAGGCCATGCAGCGCGCCGGATGGCTCGTTACGATGGCAGCTACCAAATTCCGCCATACGCAGCGGCAGGTCGCGGTAAGATTTTAGACCCTGATTGAAAATTTGCACGTGGCCAGGGCAATTCATCGGTTTGATGCAGTACTCACGGTTCTCCGAAGAGGTCGTGAACATGGCTTCTTTGTAATTTTCCCAATGGCCTGTTTTTTCCCACAGCACGCGGTCCATCATCAGCGGGCCTTTAACTTCCTGATAGTGATACTCAGTCAGTTTGCTGCGTACAAAAACTTCCAGCTCGCGGAAAATCGTCCAGCCATCATTATGCCAGAACACCATACCCGGCGCTTCTTCCTGCATATGATATAGGTCAAGCTGTTTGCCGATTTTACGGTGGTCACGTTTGGCCGCTTCTTCCAGGCGTTGCAGATAGGCAGCCAGCTGCTTTTTATCCGCCCAGGCGGTGCCGTAGATACGCTGCAGCATTTTGTTATTGCTGTCGCCACGCCAGTAGGCACCGGAGATTTTCTGCAGCTTAAAATGATGGCAAAAGCGCATGTTAGGCACGTGCGGGCCACGACACATATCCACGTATTCTTCGTGATGATAAAGGCCGGGACGGTCATCGTGACTGATATTTTCGTCAAGAATAGTCATTTTGTAGGTTTCGCCACGGGCAGCGAAAGCGTCACGCGCTTCCTGCCAGCTTACCTTCTTCTTGACGACGTCATAATTCGTTTCAGCCAGCTGGTGCATACGCTTTTCCAGCTGCTCAATGTCTTCCTGGGTCAGGGTATGATCGATATCAACGTCATAGTAAAAGCCGTTGTCGATAACCGGGCCGATTGCCATTTTGGTATCTGGCCACAGCTGCTTGATCGCGTGTCCCAACAGGTGAGCACAGGAGTGGCGAATGATTTCCAGTCCGGCTTCATCTTTAGCGGTGATGATGGCGACGCTTGCGTCTTCCGTAATCGGATCGACCGCATCCACCAGCTCGCCGTTTACGCGGCCTGCGATACAGGCTTTAGCCAGGCCCGGACCGATGTCCTGGGCAATCTCCATCACGCTAACGGCGTGATCGAAGGTACGCTGACTTCCATCAGGAAGTGTAATTACAGGCATGATACATCCTTAGCTGCAGTGGTAACCCATACGCAAGGCTACATACAAAAGTCGTTTTTCATATAAATTAGTAGGTTGCATCCTCTTATCAGCTCACGTTTGCTGATTTGGTACACAACCTGATACATACAGTCGGAAGTGACTAATTCGTATAAACTTCCGATGGGATAGTATCTTACACTCCCTGGTAACAAATTGCACGGCAAGCGACGAAAGGTTGAATCATTATCCGGTTCGCATCATGTCCTGGGATAATCTTCACCGCTCTCTCCCACCCCGGCCAACCCCTCTACCGTAAGGGGGTTGGATAAGAATTTACGCCCGCCCGGCTAAAGCGTTTACAAAAACAATGTCTGCTACTCTGGCCTGCCATTCCGTGCATGTTTTTCTCATAAGTTAGCTAACGCCTTTTCAGCAGTTCACAACATTTTGTGATAATTCTTAAAAATTGAGACAGCGTTCTCCCTGCAAACTATAATTGATTAACCAGGTAAATTATGGGGGATTTTTTCTATGAAAAGTAACCCGACATTTGAACGAAAAAAAAATCGCGCCATCGCCATCATGAACATGAAAGGAATGTGGCCCAGTCTTTATGCTCCTCCTTGTCATATTTTCTTATGGAAGATGGGCATCAAGGTTGCCCCGCCTCCTTTCGCCCCTTTTTGGACAAATTTCCTTTGCATGACAATCGTCAACACCACCTTTTGGGGCATAGTCATGTGGATTGTTTTCTGGAGAGGTGAGCAAGAGCAGCTTTTGTCTGCAACAGAGACAATGATTGTTGTTGGGATAATAGCGGGTCTTATTGCATCGGCCCTGGAGGCCTGGCGTGGGAAAGCAAACCATCTGCCGAAGTGGGAAGAAATTTAGCCTGCTTTTTATGATTGCTGCTGACTGAGACGGTTTAGCCCATGGCGGGCCGTGGGCTTTTTTAATTTATACGGGTTCGGATCCAGCCGATCGCCACATTTATTTTTTCTACTTCCGCCGGCGTACGGGAGGAAGAGAGGACGACGAGTTCTGCAAGAATATTTGTCGGTATTATTTCCGCATTTCGTGCAAGCAGGCTACGGACGGCCGAGCCAACAGCCCATTCAATATCCGCCATATCGCCAGTGCTTCTAACGTTCATTTTCTAACCCTGCACCTCTCAAAAGATTCCCGGGGTTATAGTACCTAAATGAATTATCTCAATAAAGGACAGTCTTTCCTGACGGGAAGCGTGTCTTCTGTTACGCATTTCGCACCCTATAGAGGGCTTTTTGCCAGCATTCGGCTATGCAGGATTACTCTCTTTCCTGTCAAAACCTGACCAACAAAATACCCTTTATAACTCAAATAATTAGCTAAACATTGTCTTTCACTCATCAGCATACTAATTCACGCCAATTTTTTTCCATATGGTCTATTCTTTCGGCACTACACATTGACGAGTTGTAGTTACGAGAAAAATTGTTCTGCTTTAGCCTTTGGCTTTTCCACACAGCATAAGTATGGATAGACCCGCTTCGGCGGGTTTTTTTATGCCTGTAATCTATCGTCCTGACTGGCCCGAGAAATCTGTCAGCGCCCTAAAGTTAAGCAGCTAACAGGGCTGCCAATCATCGGAGACCTTGATCACCTGCAGCACAACAACGCCACAGATCAGCAGGTCCTCCAGCACCGCTCCCTCA
>NZ_DALZCD010000095.1:0-13971 GCF_031978025.1 Erwinia sp. | reverse complement strand
CTGTGAGCTGACGATGGCTGATACGCTACTTTTAGTCCCCAGGCACTCAGGATCAGGCGGTCTGTTTTTCTAAATCCAACAGCCAGACCATCGCCTCCTTCCGACTGCTACCGCACATTTCAGCATCGGGTTTCAGGCTGCCGCATACCGCCGGCCGCAGCGGTGAGGTGAAAATTTTGCAGCGCTGCTGTTCATCCAGCTGAACGCAGGGTGTATTAGCCGGTTTACCTTGAGGCATACCGGGTATCGGCGTGGAAATAGACGGCGCGGTACAGCAGGCGCCGCAGGAAGCTCGACATTGCATGAATTATCCCCTTTAAGAAACGCGACAATAGCAGGCGCGTTGGGGGAATACTATGCCCGTGGCCCCCGCTTTTCTTCATCGTTCAGCACTTGCCTGAAGCCGTCAGCAAGAGTAATTTGTCGCGAACATTTTCATCGTCCCTTTCACTGAGATAAAACGATGCCAAGAGCAAACGAAATCAAAAAAGGCATGGCCGTGAGCCATAACGGTAAGCTGCTGTTAGTCAAAGATATTGATGTACAAAGTCCCAGCGCGCGCGGGGCCTCCACGCTGTATAAAATGCGCTTTACCGATATTCGCACCGGCATGAAAGTCGAAGAACGCTTCAAAGGTGACGACATTCTGGACGCGATTTCGCTGAGCCGCCGTCAGGTTACCTTTTCTTACGTGGACGGTGATGAGTATGTCTTTATGGATGATGAGGACTACACCCCTTACGTTTTCAAAAAAGATCAGATCGAAGAAGAGCTGCTGTTCATTCCGGAAGGCGGCATCCCCGGCATCCAGGTCCTGACAATGGATGGTCAGATTCTTGCGCTTGAACTGCCGCAAACGCTGGATATGGAAATTATCGAAACCACGCCAGGGATCAAAGGCGCTTCCGCCAGCGCCCGTACCAAACCCGCAACCATGAGCACGGGCCTGGTCATTCAGGTGCCGGAATACCTTAGCAGCGGCGAACGTATCCGCATTCACATCGCTGAACGCCGCTATATGGGCCGCGCAGATTAACTAACCGGCGTGCTTCGCCGTGATTGTCACGACGCTACGGATAGTTAATTGTCAGCACGCCTTGTCATCGTGGCTGGTCCAGCCAGCCTACGTCGGGGCGATGCCCGACGGCAGCGTGCCGTTGGCTGGTAAAGAGACGCGCGTAACGATGTCTGACCGTTACGGTAACAGGACGCACTAATTTGATTTTGTGTCTGTTCCATCATCCAGCCTGGCTCCGTCAACGCGCCGGAAAAAGCGCTCGCGCCTGTTCCTGCGGCAGGCGTCGCCAGTACACTTCTTGTTGAAACCAAAAAACAGGGCCAGCGAAAAGTTAAGTTTGCTCATACTTATATTAGCGTCTGCTTAATTAACAGAGTCGGCAATACGCTTTCCGATACCCGATAAGCACAACCGGCCACCACTCAAGGAGAAAACAATGACCCGCGTAAACCTGATTACCGGTTTTCTGGGCAGCGGCAAAACCACCACGCTGCTGCACCTGCTGGCGCAGAAACCCCCGGAGGAACAGTGGGCGGTGCTGGTTAATGAGTTTGGCGAAGTGGGTATAGACGGTGCACTGCTGGCGGAAAGCGGTGCGGTGCTGAAAGAGATCCCCGGCGGCTGCATGTGCTGCGTTAACGGCCTGCCGATGCAGGTGGGCCTGAACATGCTGCTGAAGCAAACAAAGCCTCACCGCCTGCTAATTGAGCCGACTGGTCTTGGGCATCCCAAACAAATCCTGGATTTGCTTTCTGCTGAAGTTTATCAGCCGTGGCTGACGCTGGATGCCACGCTTTGCCTGCTGGATCCACGCCAGCTGGATGATTCTCGTATTACGGCCAATGAAAATTTCCGCGATCAGCTCGCAGCGGCCGATATTATCGTCGCTAATAAAGAAGACCGCTGGGATGAGTCCACCCTGGCGACACTGCAAAGCTGGCGCGCGCAGGATGCTCAACAACGCCCCATTATTCCCGCACGTTTCGGCCAAATTGCAGGCGAGCTGCTGACGCGTCCACGGTTGAACCACCAGCCGCTGCCGCAGGCGGAGCATCATCACGCTAAACCCACTTCCCGGCTGGCGGCACTGGCTCCGGTGCAAAATACGCGCTGGCGGCGCTCGCTGAATCAGGGCCAGGGTTATTACTCCTGCGGCTGGGTGTTCGATGCCGACACCGTGTTTGATACGGTTGGCCTGCTGGAATGGGCGCGGCTGGCCCCCGTTAGTCGGGTTAAAGGCGTGGTGCGCATTCAGGAGGGCCTGCTGAGCGTAAACCGCCAGGGAGAGGATCTGAATATCGAAACACGCCAGGCCGCGCCGCCGGACAGTAGAATCGAGATTATTCATGAAGAAGAGGCTGACTGGAATCATCTCCAGGCTTCTTTGTTGAAGCTTCGTTTAACTGATGTTGTATAATGTACGCGGTTGTTTCTTTTTAACTTAATTTTAATAAAATGCGTACTAATCAACTAATAGTCATCATGGTGCTTAACGCGCTGGGACTGGCTCTCTTTTTTTCGTGGTATCTGCCGGACCACCACGGTGCCTGGTTTACGCTGGATAAAACCCTCTTTTACTGGTTTAACGAGCGGCTGGTCACCAATAAAGCGCTATTATGGCTGGTCGCAGTTACCAACTTTCGTCCTTTTGATGCCGTCTCGCTACTGGCTATGGGCGCGCTTTATTACAGCTTCTGGCGGCGTGAAACGCCTCAGGGCCGCAGGCGGCTCCTCGCCATCGGTATCACCATGCTGCTGACGGCAGTGGTGCTGAACCAGCTTGGTCATCTGATCCCGGTTTCGCATCCCAGCCCGACAAAGTATTTTCCGGGTGTCCATCATGTGACGACATTAACCGGCATTCCGACTAAAGACGCCTCTTCTGACAGCTTCCCGGGCGATCACGGGATGATGTTGATGATTTTTGCCAGCTTTATGCTGCGTTATTTTGGCCGTCGTGCTTTTTTTATCGCCGTTGGCATCGTACTGGTATTCGCTACGCCACGCATTATGATCGGCGCGCATTGGTTTACCGATGTGGCAGTAGGTTCACTTTCTGTGGTGCTGGTAGGCGCGAGCTGGTGGCTAATTACGCCGGGTAGCGACTGGATGGTAAATATGTTGACTCGCACTTTGCCGGGTAAATATAAGCCAGCTAATTAATTTAACTGTTTTTTTACCGCTTACAGAAGCAACGAAAGGCGATTAAATTCGCGTTCGTTGCTTTTTTTTATGCGACGCAAGTCGCAAAATCCCACTTTATGCAACAGCCGTAATGATGTTTAGCAGCCAGCGGATTCCTCTGCCGTTAACAACCCTACAGCAGGATTAAACTGAATTCAGGAGAGTGCACGTTTTTTAGTGCTTTTTTAACCCGACCCACCTCAGGTTTTTGCCGTTTCCGCCGATAAAGTGGCCAGAGTGCGACTTCCCTGTTTCTTATCATAAAAATCCACAAAAAAGTCGGCAAAACCCCTCGCCAGCGCGGTGGTAATCGGGTAATCTCATTTCGGATTAGGACAAAGCTGTAAGATATTTCCATTATTTACATTTTAAACTGTGCGCTTTAGCACAATTTTAATTTCGTGGAATTGTCTTACCCCTGCGCGCTAATTAATCTCGTTCCGTTTCGCATAGCTAGCGACTTCTGTCGTTAAGGACTTCAAGGGATCACAAACATAATGGTCAAGTCTCAACCGATTCTGAGATATATATGGCGGGTATTGCCCGCAGTGGCTTTAGCCACGCTGCTTTCAGCCTGTAGCTCAATGAATACCAACAGCAATGCACAAACTGATACGCATGCAGTTAAGGGCCATAACGGCTTTTTACTTCAGGCGTCTCAGGATGAATTCGAACAGATGGTTCAGAATGTGGATATTAAATCCCGCCTGATGGATCAATATTCGGACTGGAAGGGCGTTCGTTACCGTCTTGGCGGTACCAGTAAACGCGGCATTGACTGCTCTGCCTTCGTGCAGACCACTTTTCGTGAACAGTTTGGCCTGGATCTGCCCCGCTCGACCTATGAACAGGAAGATACCGGCAAAAGTATCCAGCGCGGCAAACTGCGTGCGGGCGATTTAGTGTTGTTCCGCGCCGGCTCTACCGGTCGCCACGTCGGGATTTACCTGGGCAACGATAATTTCGTTCATGCCTCGACCAGCAGCGGCGTAATGATTTCTAATCTCAACGACGCGTACTGGAAAAATCGCTACCGCGAAGGCCGTCGGGTACTGAGCCGAACACACAGCTAATTTCCCTGAAGTCTGTGCAAAACGAGAAGCTTTTCTGACGAAAAACCCTGCTATAAGCGGGGTTTTTTTATGGGGAAAGTCTGTATCCCGATGCCTTTATTGGCCTCAAAAAGCTTAGCCGAAAAACGAGATCGTATAAAACGGTTGTCCGTTCTCTCTTGTATTAACCGGACCTGGACCACCGCAGGTATCAAGTTCTCAGCAGCCTGTATTTGCACCTGTTTTAATAAGACTGTTTCAGCATAATGGTTTGTCAGACTGCGGCTTCATTATTGGCCTGAGCGAAATAAAAAATATAACCCCTTATAAAAGCAAAGTTAATCAAAATAATAAGAAGACAAACGGCACTTTCCCGGTATATCCTGCCGGATTAAAACGGCGTCTGTTGTGCAGGACAGCGCAATGACTAAATGGGCACTTTCGGGAGATAAACCCCATGCCACTCTCATCAAGCCTTACGCGGCCACTCCTCAGTCCGCGCAAGATTGCCTGCTTCAGCGCGACCTTCGGCTTCTTTCTGTTTCTGGCATTTATTATCATCACGCTGATCGTTATGCTCCACCGTCGGGCCGATAATCACGATCGGCTGGCTAAAAATACCCAGGCTTACGTGCTGACCACGCTCGGTGAACTCAAGCGGAACCTGCTGCCGCTGCAAACACTGCCCTACCCCGCCTGCTCCGCTATAGAAGATGACCTGAGTCAGCGAGCCGCCTTCGACGATAATATTCAGGCTATCCTGCTGGTTAAGCATAATAAGACCTGGTGCTCTTCGCTGGCCGGGGAAACGTCAACTGATATAGGGCAGTTTTCCCCCTCAACGGATACCCGCAAGCCGCTGGATATTCAACTTGCTGCCGCACCGCAAACGCCTGACAAGCCGGTTCTGCATCTTTGGCTGCAAAGTGGCGAAGCAGGTGACGGCATTCTGGTCACCCTGAAGATTAACCTGACGCCGTGGCTGCTGTTTACCGAACGACAGCATGATATGACGGGGATAGCCATTGTGACCGGCAAAAGCGCCTTAACCAGCTGGGAGCAGCGGGTAACGGATGCAAGTTCGCTTCCCGATGACGCGATAAAGACGATGACGCTGCCCGGCTACCCTTTACAATTAAAAATTTACGGCAGCATGCTGAATGCTGACGATATCGCCCTGGTCCTGCTGGCCGGTTTGTTGCTCAGCCTGACTGGCGGACTCGCCTGTTATGCACTGCTCACCCTGTTGATCCAGCCAGGCAAAGAAATTCTGCAGGGCATTCGGCGCGGCGAATTTCATGTAGAGTACCAGCCGGTTATCGCCGCAGCGACCGGCCAGGCCTGCGGGCTGGAGGCACTGCTGCGCTGGACGCACCCCGAGGCGGGCCGCATTCCACCCGATGCCTTTATCCGCTACGCCGAAAATAAAAACCTGATTGTGCCCCTGACACGTCATCTGTTTGAGCTGGTAGCACGAGATTGCCATGTGCTGCAGCATGCCGTCCCGGCCGGCACCAACCTGAACCTGAACCTCTCCCCCGCTCACCTGAGCGATAAAGGTTTTTATCAGGACGTTTTACGGTGGCTGGACGCGATGCCGCAGGATCACTTCAGCTATGTTTTTGAAATTACAGAACGCACCATGGTTGAAACCCGCAACGCCCAGTCGGTCTTCGACTGGCTGCGCAGCCATGATATTCGTATCGCGCTGGATGATTTCGGTACTGGCCATAGCGCCCTGATCTATCTGGAAAAGTTCCGCTTTGACTACCTGAAAATAGATCGTGGGTTCGTGAAGAATATTGCCCGGGAGTCGTTTTCTTCACCGGTGCTGGATGCGGTGCTGGCGCTGGCGAAAAAGCTTAACCTGCTGACCGTAGCGGAAGGTGTGGAAACCGGCGAGCAGGCCCGCTGGCTGCGCCATCGCGGCGTCTGTCATTTTCAGGGCTTTTTGTTCAGCCGGCCGCGTACGGTAGCCCAGCTGATTGAATATTTTCAGCATGAGCGCAGCGAGCCAGCTGCAGGATAAACTATTGCGCTACGCTTTTTAAACGTGCTTCGCTGGTGCCTTGCTTCCGCCCTGTGCCTCTGGCAGGCTGAGGACTGTGCCCGTTTTTATCTGAATCGGACAACAAGATGATTTTTCGCTGGGTAGCTATGCTGCTGTTCTGCTGTGCCACAACGACGGCACGGGCTGAAAATATTCATGAGAGCTACGCCTTTGCCCAAATGGGTGAGCCTAAATACGCCGTCAACTTCACGCATTTTGACTATGCCAATCCGGCCGCGCCCAAAGGCGGTAGCGCGACGCTTGCCACCATCGGAACTTACGACAATTTTAATCGCTTTGCCTCGCGTGGTAATCCGGCACAGGGTACGGATATGCTTTACGATCCGCTGTTTGTTAGCTCGGAAGACGAAGTCGATAGTTATTATCCCCTGATTGCCGAATTCGCTCGCTACCCGGACAGCTACCGTTGGGTAGAGGTAACGCTCAACCCCCGGGCGCGTTTCCATGACGGCACCCCCATTACCGCAGCAGATGTCGCTTTCACCTTTGCTAAACTTATGCAGCAAGGAGTCCCTCAGTTTCGGGTATTTTGTAAAGGCATCACCGCCAAAGTTATTGCGCCACTGACGGTGCGTTATGAGCTGCCGACCGGCAGTAAAGATATGATGCTTTCCCTGCTTTCCCTGCCTGTTTTCCCTCAAAACTTCTGGAAGGATCATGATCTCAGTGAGCCGTTATCCACGCCGCCGCCCGGGAGCGGACCGTATCGTGTTTCCGCCTATAAAGTCGGCCAGTCCGTGACCTGGTCGCGGGTGAAAGATTACTGGGCCGCCGACCTGCCCGTTAATAGAGGCCGTTTTAATTTTGATACGCTGCGCTACGACTACTATCTGGATGACAACGTGGCTTTCGAGGCGTTTAAAGCCGGTGCGTTTGACTTCCGCGCCGAAGGGGCCGCCAAAAAGTGGGCCACGCAGTATCGCGGACGGAATTTCGACAACCATTTCATCGTTAAAGATGAAAAGCCGAATACCGTGACTACCGCTTCAAACTGGCTGGCGTTCAACGTGCAGAAACCACTGTTCACCGATCGACGCGTCCGTGAAGCGATGTCGCTGGCGTTTGATTTTGAATGGATGAACAAAGCGCTTTTTTACGGGGCTTATCAGCGAACCCGCAGCTATTTTCAGAATACGGACTATGCCGCTACCGGCTATCCGGATGCCAAAGAGCTGGAAATCCTGGCCCCTTTTAAGGGCAAAATTCCTGATGAAGTCTTCTCACAGATTTACCGGCCGCCGCATACCGACGGCAGCGGTTACGATCGCGGTAACCTGCTGAAAGCCACATCGCTGCTGCAGCAGGCTGGCTGGACGTTAAAAAACCAACGTCTGGTCAATGCCAGCGGCCAGCCTTTTACGTTTGAGCTGCTGCTGCGTAGCGGCGGCAACGATCAGTGGGTGCTGCCTTTTCAGCACAATCTGGCACGGCTGGGCATCACGCTGGTCATTCGTCAGGTAGACAGCTCGCAGTTCCTCGCGCGCGTGCGTAAAAGCGACTTTGATATGCTGGTTTCGCCCTATCCGGCTATCCCTTACCCGGACAATAATCTGCAACTTTACTGGTCGAGCAACTATGTGAACTCGACTTATAACCGACCGCATGTGACCAATCCGGTTATCGATCAGCTGCTTGCACAGATCAATCAGCATCAGAGCGATGAAGCCGCGCTGCTGCCGCTGGGCCGTGCACTGGATCGGGTGCTGCTGTGGAACTATTACATGATCCCGATGTGGTATAGTGCCAGCAATCGCTACGCCTGGTGGGATAAGTTTTCCATGGCCGCCGAGCGACCGACTTATTCTTTAGGCTTCGACAGCTGGTGGTATGACGTGAATAAAGCCGCACAGCTGCCGGCCCAGCATCGTTAAGGAGAAAGGTTTGGGCGCTTATTTATTACGCAGGCTTTTATTCATCATCCCCACGCTGTGGGCGATTATCACCATTAACTTTTTTATTGTGCAGATTGCGCCGGGCGGCCCGGTCGATCAGGCGCTGGCCAATATTGAATTTGGTCAGACTACCGGCATGCCAGGCTCGGGGAATGTGCCGCAGGTACAGGGGCGCAGCGCGTTACACGCTCAGCCGGGCGATAGCCAGTATCGCGGTTCACGAGGGCTGGATCCGGAAGTGGTGGCGGAAATCACGAAACGCTACGGTTTCGATAAACCCATGTATCAACGCTATCTGACGATGCTGTGGAACTATGTCCGTTTCGACTTTGGGGACAGCCTGTTTCGCAGCAGCTCGGTGCTACAGCTGATAAAAGAAAGCCTGCCGGTTTCCATCTCGCTGGGACTGTGGAGCACGCTGATTATCTATCTGGTCTCGATTCCCTTAGGCATCCGCAAAGCCGTGCATAACGGCAGCGCCTTTGATATCTGGAGCAGCTCGCTGATTATCATCGGCTACGCTATTCCCTCTTTTCTGTTCGCCACGCTGCTTATTGTGCTGTTTGCAGGTGGCAGCTACCTGGACTGGTTCCCGCTACGCGGGCTGGTGTCGGCGCAGTTTGATACGCTTCCCTGGTACGACAAAATTACGGATTACCTCTGGCATATTACGCTGCCGGTGCTGGCGACGGTCATCGGTGGCTTTGCCACGCTAACCATGCTGACCAAAAATTCGTTTCTTGATGAGATCCGCAAGCAGTACGTGATTACGGCACGAGCCAAGGGACTGGATGAGAGCAAAATCCTCTACCGTCACGTTTTCCGCAACGCCATGCTGCTGGTGATCGCCGGCTTTCCGGCCACGTTTATCAGCATGTTCTTTACCGGATCGCTGCTGATTGAGGTGATGTTCTCTTTGAATGGCCTGGGTTTACTGGGCTACGATGCCACCATTCAGCGTGACTATCCGGTCATGTTCGGCACGCTCTATATTTTCACTTTGATTGGCCTGCTGCTGAATATCCTCAGTGATATCACCTATACGCTGGTCGATCCGCGCATTGATTTTGAAGGTCGCAGATGAGCCGATTAAGCCCCGTTAATCACGCACGCTGGCAGCGTTTTCGACATAATCGTCGTGGCTATTGGTCGCTGTGGATTTTTGCCGTTCTGTTTGTGCTCTGCCTCGGCTCCGAGCTGCTGGCTAATGATAAGCCGCTGCTGGTGCGCTACGACCACCGTTTCTATTTTCCGCTGCTGGTGGATTACAGCGAAACCGATTTTGGCGGCCAGCTGGCGACAGAAGCCGATTACCAGGATCCGTGGCTGAAGTCGCGTCTCGATCGGGCTGGTTGGGCCCTCTGGGCGCCGATTAAATTTGGTGACGACACCATTAACTTTGCTTCCAGCGTGCCTTTTCCTTCCCCACCCTCGCTACAAAACTGGCTGGGCACCGATGCCAACGGCGGCGACGTGCTGGCGAGGATCCTGTATGGCACGCGCATTTCACTGCTGTTTGGCCTGATGCTGACGCTGATGTCCAGCGTGGTCGGCATTATTGTAGGCGCCTGCCAGGGCTATTACGGCGGGCGAATCGATCTGTGGGGCCAGCGCTTTATTGAAGTCTGGTCAGGAATGCCCACGCTATTTTTAATCATTCTGCTGTCGAGCGTGGTGCAGCCAGGTTTTTGGTGGCTGCTGGCCATTAACGTGCTGTTTGGCTGGATGCAGCTGGTCGGTGTGGTGCGCGCAGAGTTTTTACGCGCACGCAATTTTGATTACATCCGTGCTGCACAGGCGTTAGGCGTTGGCGACCGCACTATTATGCTGCGTCATATGCTGCCGAACGCGATGGTGGCGACGCTGACCTACCTGCCTTTTATTCTCTGCGGTTCCATAACCACGCTGACCTCGCTGGATTTCCTCGGCTTTGGACTGCCGATGGGGTCGCCCTCGCTCGGCGAGTTATTGCTACAGGGTAAAAACAACCTGCAGGCCCCCTGGCTTGGCATGGCGGCCTTCTTCTCGCTGGCGATCTTGCTGTCGCTGTTAATTTTTATCGGTGAGGCGGTTCGTGACGCCTTCGATCCCAGTAAGGTGCACTGATGTCGTTGCTGACCGTCAAAAACTTAAGCATTGCCTTTCGCCAGGCCGGCGTCGAGCGTCAGGTGGTCGATAATTTGTCGTTGAGCGTGGCAGCAGGCGAAACGCTGGCCCTGGTGGGCGAATCTGGCTCGGGCAAAAGCGTGACCGCGCTGTCCATGATGCGTCTGCTACCCGGGCCGCCGGTGGTCTATCCGCAGGGCGAAATTCTGTTCGCTGGTCAGGACGTGCTGAAGGCCGATGAGCGTACGCTGCGCGGCCTGCGCGGCAACCGCATGGCCATGATTTTTCAGGAACCCATGGTCTCGCTGAACCCGCTGCATAGCATTGAAAAGCAGCTGTATGAAGTGTTGTCACTGCATCGCGGGATGCGCGCGGCGGCAGCGAAAGCCGAAATCCTTAGCTGTCTGGATCGTGTGGGTATCCGGCAGCCCGCGAAGCGGCTGGGCGATTTCCCCCATCAACTTTCCGGCGGTGAACGGCAGCGGGTCATGATTGCCATGGCTCTGCTGACGCGCCCGCAACTGCTGATCGCCGATGAGCCGACTACCGCGCTTGACGTCACCGTGCAGGCGCAAATCCTGACGCTGCTCAAAGAGCTGAAGCAGGAGATGAATATGGGCCTGCTGTTTATTACCCATAATCTGAACATTGTCCGACAGCTGGCCGACAACGTGCTGGTAATGCGTAACGGTCAGGGCGTGGAGCGCAATACCACTCACCAGCTGTTCAGCGCGCCTGAACATCCCTATACCCGCACGCTGCTGAATGCAGAGCCGGAAGGCAAACCCGATCCGGTCGACCGCACGACGACGCCGCTATTACGGGTCAGCAATCTCAGCGTCGCGTTTTCCCTTACAAAGGGGCTGATGCGCCGCGTGACAGGCAAGCATCAGGCACTCAAATCGCTGAGCTTCGAACTGCGGCCGGGTGAAAGCCTGGGGCTGGTTGGCGAATCCGGTTCGGGTAAAAGCACCACCGGCCTGGCACTGCTGCGGCTGATCGAGGCCGAAGGCGAAATCTGGCTGGGCGACCATCCCCTGCACCAATGGAACCGCAGGCAAATGCTGCCGGTGCGCCGTCAGCTGCAGGTGGTTTTTCAGGATCCCAATTCCGCGCTCAATCCCCGGCTGAACGTGCAGCAGATTATCGAGGAAGGCTTACAGGTGCACCAGCCTGAACTTTCTGCGGAGCAGCGGGAGGCATTGGTGATTCAGGCCATGCAGGAGGTGGGGCTGGACGCCGAAACCCGGCATCGCTATCCGGCAGAATTTTCCGGCGGACAGCGACAAAGGATCGCTATCGCACGTGCGCTGATCCTTCAGCCCCAACTGATCGTGCTGGACGAACCGACCTCTTCCCTGGATCGCTCCGTGCAAAAACAGATCCTGGCGCTGTTGAAGAAGCTGCAGCAGGATCGTCAGCTGGCCTATATTTTTATCAGCCACGATCTGCGCGTAGTCAGAGCGCTTTGCCACCAGGTAGTGGTGCTGCGACAGGGGGAAGTCGTGGAGCAAGGTGATTGCGAAACTATTTTTACCGCGCCAAAAGCGCGTTATACGCAGGCGTTGATCGAGCTTGCCTGAGCGGAACTCAGGCAGGCATATCTTTAAAGGCTTCGGCTATGCCAACGCCAAAGTTTTTCAGGCGGCAGGTAGTGGCGCATTCGTTATAGCGCGACACGAACAGGCAAGGCTCGCCTTCCCATTCGACCACCGCGCTATCAAGCTGAATTTCTGCCAGCGCTTCCTTCAGCATCTGCATGATATCCCAGGCCTGTACGCCCTGATGGCTGAGCAGGCTCAGGCCTACCAGATCATCTTCCGCCTCTACACCGCTGAACGCACGCGGTTCCAGCCGGTTTCCGGCTCCCCAGCGATAGCTCTGCGGCAGTCGATGCACCACCGAATGTTGTAATCTGTTCACCCTTGCTCCCCAGCCCGTAGCCATCATCATTTTTCCCCGTTTCCGATCGTGCACATACCCCTCTTTGAGGGTTTGATACCGTCAGTTCGTGATTTTGTTCTCATTTTTACCGCGTCGGCGCCGTAATAACAATCAATATTGTTGCACAAAAGTAATTTAAGCTTAGTTGTTTTTACAATAAGGCAACATTATTACCCGGGCGCGCAGAAAAGACGGGAAGCGAAGCCTCCCGTTTTAGTAGAGAATTCAGCGAGTCAGGTGTTTGTGGGGACGCGTAGCGTAGATAAACAGCAGTACGGAAAGCGTGGCGCAGATAAAAATGGAGCCGACCATCGGCCAGGCGCTGGTAAAGGTCATGGTTGAAAGCAGCGCGCCCACCAGTGCCCCGACGCCAAAGCGCAGCGTACCCGCCAGGGAAGAGGCGGTACCCGCCATATGGGGGAACTCTTCCAGGATCACCGCCATCGCGTTAGAAGAGACCATCGCCACGCAGCCGATAAACATCGCCACGCCAAACACCAGTGGCAGGAAACCGAGGTTCAGTGCGCTGACCACCATCAGCCAGATGCCCATTGAAAACTGGATGAGCAGCCCCAGACGGAACATGGTCAAGGGGCCGAAGCGCCGCACGCAGCGGCTGTTCAGCAGCGTCATCAGAAACAAAAACACCACGTTAAGGGCGAAGTAGTAGCCAAAATCCTGCGGTGAAATATGGTTTAGTTCAATATAAACAAACGGCCCGACGTTCAGGAAAGAGAACATACCGGCAAAGGAAAAGCCGCTTGCCAGCATGTAGCTGAACACGCGTTTGTGGCGAAACAGCGACAGGAAATTGCGCAGCGTTGTGCGCATGTTGAATTTCTGCCGCTTATCCACTGGCAGCGTCTCTTTGATCTGCGTGACCACCAGCACCGTGGTGACCACGGCGGCCAGCGAAATTGCCCAAAAAATGGCGTGCCAGTTCCAGATAAGCAGCATCCAGCCACCCAGGATGGGCGCCAGCAGCGGCGCGATAGTCGTCACCAGCATGACAAAGGACATCATGCGTGAGAACTCCTCTTTCGAGTAGCTGTCGCGCATCAGGGCGCTGATCACCACGCTGCCCGCCGCCGCCGACAGGCCATGCAGCAGACGCATAAAGATCAGCTGGTCGATGGTTTGCGCCAGCGCACAGGCCGCCGCAGCGACGGCAAAAATCAGCGTGCCAACGGCGATGATCGGCTTGCGGCCAAAGCTGTCGGCCAGCGGGCCGTAAATTAACTGCCCCAGCGCGAAGCCTAAAATATAAAGATTCAGCGTCATCTGCACGCTGCCGGCCGACACGCCAAATTCGCGGGCAATTTGGGGAAGCGCAGGCAAATACATGTCGATCGACAACGGCATTAACATAGCCAGCAGGCCAAGGATAACTACCAGCCCCGCCGACGAGTTTTTTTCCTTACGCATCCCTGTTTCCTTATTTTAATTCCGCAGGCAGGCCCACGCTGGCGATCTCTTCTGCCGTCAGCGCGCGATACTCGCCAGGCTCCAGCTCTTCATCCAGTACGATATCGCCAATACGCTCGCGATGCAGCGCCACCACGTGATTACCTACCGCAGCAAACATCCGTTTCACCTGGTGATAACGTCCTTCGCTGATAGTCAACCGCACCTGATTTTCACTGATGACTTCCAGACCGGCCGGTTTTGTCCGGTCTTTTTCATTGTGCATCTGCACGACAGCCG
>NZ_DALZCD010000094.1:0-13984 GCF_031978025.1 Erwinia sp. | reverse complement strand
CTAATTCTCCTTGCCACCTGACTAATTGATGGCCGCGTTTATAATGCATATTTTGCGTTTGCAGTTCTCTATTTTTCTTGTTCTTTCAAACCGCTGTCCCCCCTAAACTTTCTGCTGTCGCCGATGCTCTGTTCGCGATAATGCTATCACACCTATGATGCTTGGAACCTGTATCGCATGGATATGGTTTCGCTGTTCTACCATCTGTCGAAAGAAAAATTAGTTATAAACGGCAGGGATATACGTGCGGAAGGGCTACGCAGAAAGAATGTAAGGGAAATTAAACGATTGGACAGCAAGGGTCTTCTTGAGATCTTTGCTGTCCGCGCGTAACCACAGCCCCCCAGAAAAGCTGCAACTTGTTCAGCTGACTCAAAATTATGGCTGCGCAGCACGGCCAGCATGTGCATTCCCAGCTGTGGCCCGACAGACTTAATTGATGTCAGCAGACTGTAATCCCGCTTCAGGTCAGGACAAGCTTGGATGTGCGCTTTGATTTGTCGCTCGATGCTGTCTACCTCTTCACGGAGCAACTGCGCCATGCCCATGCAGGAGCTGATGACATCTGCAGGCGTATCAGTTGACAGGTATTTTTCCAGGCGATTTCCCTCACGCACGGCATCGCCCAGCAGCACATCCCTGCGACGTAAGAGCGCACTGAGGTGTCTGATTTCAGGTGCCGGCGGCTTCCAGCTATGTGGTTTTTTCAGGAGTGCGTAACAGGCCAGCATGTATGCATTAACTTTGTCCGTTTTCGTCATGATCCCCATGCCGCGGGCAAATTCTCTGCTACGGTGAGGGTTGGCCAGTGACACACAGAAACCTGCGTCATATAAGTCAATGGCCAGCCGCTCGTGATAAACACCGGTTGCTTCCATAACCAGGTGAACGTTCTACGGACCGCAGTGCTGGAGCCTGAGCCAGCGAATTATGTTATCTACTGCGCTCCGATCATTCCGGATATTGCGCGTTTTGATACGGCCTTTGATACCGTCATAAAGCATGCACAGATCAAGCGTGCTCTTGCTTACGTCTATACCCGCTGGAAACATAGTTTCGCTCCTCTCACATAAACTGTCACGTCTGTTCGCCTTGTACATACGGAGTCGAGCTCCCGGTAACCGTTCAATCTGATGTGCTGGCGTGAAAGATGAAGCGGAGGGCCTGATGCTGCTAAACAAAATTCAGTGTGGTAATGACCTTAAGGACAAGGACGGGCTCGCTCTGCTTCAGTGGCGGTAGCTAATTACTACATAATCTTAGATACAAAGGCGGGGAGTTATTATAACGCCGGAGAATTGATAACGTTGGTAGCTGACTTAATTATCGGTAGCGCAATCAAGAAGGCAGAAAAAATGCCCAAGGCGCGGCGAATTACTGCGCCCTGGATCCAGCGGGGCGGTTAGCCCGCTACAGCGATACGTTTCATATCGGTCATATAGCCACGCAGCTTGCGGCCAACGGATTCGATAGGATGGTGACGTATAGCTTCGTTAACGTCGCGCAGTTGTGCGTTATCAACCGTGGTTGTGGTTGCTGCTGCCTTGCCCAGATCGCCCGTCTGTAACGTGCTCATAAATTCTTTCAGCAGCGGAACAGCCGCATAAGAGAACAGGTAGTTACCGTATTCAGCCGTGTCGGAAATAACCACGTTCATTTCATACAGGCGTTTACGGGCGATAGTGTTCGCAATCAGCGGCAGCTCGTGCAGCGATTCATAGTAGGCAGACTCTTCGATAATGCCGGAAGCGACCATGGTTTCAAACGCCAGCTCAACACCTGCTTTTACCATGGCAATCATCACCACGCCTTCGTCAAAATAGTCCTGCTCGGCAATCTTACCTTCAAACTGCGGTGCGGTTTCAAAGGCGGTTTTACCGGTCTCTTCGCGCCAGCCCAGCAGTTTTTTATCGTCGTTGGCCCAGTCAGCCATCATACCGGAAGAGAATTCACCGGAGATGATGTCGTCCATGTGCTTCTGGAACAGCGGCGCCATAATGGTTTTCAGCTGTTCAGACAGCTCGAAAGCCCGCAATTTAGCCGGGTTAGAAAGACGATCCATCATCAGCGTGATGCCGCCCTGCTTCAGTGCTTCGGTCACGGTTTCCCAGCCAAACTGGATCAGCTTTTCCGCGTAGGCCGGGTCGGTTCCTTCTGCCACCAGCTTGTCGAAGCACAGCAGCGAACCCGCCTGCAGCATACCGCACAGGATAGTCTGTTCGCCCATCAGGTCAGATTTCACTTCTGCCACAAAGGAGGATTCCAGTACGCCCGCACGGTGGCCACCGGTTGCGGCTGCCCACGCTTTGGCAATCGCCATGCCTTCGCCTTTTGGATCGTTTTCCGGGTGAACCGCGATCAGTGTAGGTACGCCGAAGCCACGCTTGTACTCTTCACGCACTTCTGTGCCCGGGCATTTTGGCGCCACCATGACGACGGTGATGTCTTTACGGATCTGCTCGCCTACTTCCACAATGTTAAAGCCGTGCGAGTAACCTAACGCCGCGCCGTCTTTCATCAGCGGCTGTACGGCGCGCACGACCGAAGTATGCTGCTTGTCCGGCGTCAGGTTTACGACCAAATCCGCCTGCGGGATCAGCTCTTCATAAGTGCCGACTTTAAAACCGTTTTCCGTTGCTTTACGCCAGGAAGCGCGCTTCTCCGCAATGGCTTCCGCACGCAGCGCATAGGCAATATCCAAACCGGAGTCGCGCATATTCAGGCCCTGATTCAGCCCCTGTGCACCACAGCCAACAATCACGACTTTCTTGCCTTTCAGGTAGCTGGCTTCATCTGCAAATTCATCGCGCGCCATAAAGCGGCATTTACCTAATTGCGCCAGCTGGTTGCGCAGGTTCAACGTGTTGAAATAGTTAGCCATGGGAACTCCTGAGGTTGTGTTCGTCTTTTATTTATTGGTGATGTCGTATCACCCTCTTATTCCCCATCATATGACAGGAAATGTATTGCTTAAATTGATATATTAACAACGTCATATTGCAAATACTGCAACGCTAAAATGAGGCCGAAAGCGCATGGATTTACGCGATCTGAAACTTTTCCTGCATCTGGCCGAAAGCCGTCATTTTGGCCGCAGCGCCCGGGCGATGCACGTCAGCCCCTCCACACTTTCCCGGCAGATTCAGCGTCTGGAAGAGGACCTGGGCCAGACGCTTTTTTTACGCGACAACCGTACCGTCACGCTGACCGATGCCGGAGAACAGCTGCGCCAGTTTGCCCAGCAGACGCTGCTGCAATACCAGCAGCTGCGTCACGCTATCGGGCAACACGGCCCGTCACTGAGCGGCGAGCTGCGCCTGTTTTGCTCGGTAACGGCGGCCTACAGCCATCTGCCGCCGATACTTGACCGCTTTCGCGCCGAGCATCCGCTGGTAGAGATCAAACTGACTACCGGCGATCCTGCGGACGCGGTAGAAAAGGTCCAGAGCGCCGAAGCGGATATCGCTATCGCCGGACGACCAGAAACGCTACCTGCCAGCATCGGCTTTACGGCTTTAGGCCCGATCCCGCTGGTGCTGATTGCCCCCGCGTTACCCTGCCCGGTGCGTACCCAAGCCAGCCAGCCCGCGCCGGACTGGCCGCAAATCCCTTTTATCCTGCCTGACCAGGGGCCAACCCGACAGCGCATCGATCTCTGGTTTCGCCGCCGCCGCATCGCCAGTCCGTTGATTTACGCCACCGTAGCAGGGCACGAGGCCATCGTCTCGATGGTGGCGCTCGGCTGCGGGGTGGCGCTGATCCCGGACGTGGTGCTGGAAAACAGCCCGGAACCGATCCGCAACCGTATTCTGGAACTGGAAAATATCGATATTGTTGCGCCGCTGGAGCTGGGCGTTTGCGTACAGAAAAAGCGGCTCAACGAGCCGCTGATTGATGCGTTCTGGAGCCTGCTTTAGCCAGCCAAAAAGAAGCTGAAAGCCGGATTATGGGTTTCGTCATGACAGTCGTAACCCAAAGCGGCCAGGTGTTCTTCAAACTGCGGTTCGTTCTCGCCCAACTCGAAACCCGCCAGCACGCGGCCATAGTCGGTGCCGTGGCTGCGATAGTGAAACAGCGAAATATTCCAGTGGGTGCCGAGCGTCTGCAAAAAGCGCAGCAGCGCGCCGGGCGCTTCCGGGAATTCAAAGCTGTAGAGCCTCTCCTTAAGCGGCTTTGGCGGACGACCGCCGACCATGTAGCGCACGTGTAGCTTCGCCATTTCATCGTCGGACAAATCCACTACTTTGTAACCGCCCTCGTTCAGCAGCTGCAGGATTTCATGTCGCTCTTCCAGGCCGCGGGTCAGCCGCACCCCGACAAAAATGCAGGCGTTGTCCGCATCGGCAAAACGGTAATTGAACTCGGTAACGGCGCGTCCGCCCAGCAGCTGGCAAAATTTCAGAAAGCTGCCTTTCTGCTCGGGGATGGTGACCGCCAGCAGTGCCTCGCGCTGTTCACCCAGCTCGCAGCGTTCGGAAACGTAGCGCAGGCCGTGGAAATTGACGTTGGCGCCGGAAAGAATATGCGCCAGCCGCTCGCCCTTGATGTGGTGCTGCTGGATATATTTTTTCATGCCAGCCAGCGCCAGCGCGCCGGAAGGCTCCGCAACGGCACGCACGTCTTCAAACAGATCTTTCATGGCCGCACAGATAGCATCGCTGTCCACGGTGATAATGTCGTCCAGATACTCCTGGCAAAGCCGGAAAGTTTCGCTGCCGATACGCTTCACCGCCACGCCTTCGGCAAACAGCCCGACGCGCGGCAGATCGACCGGCTCGCCCGCTTCCAGCGCCGCTTTCAGACAGGCGGAGTCTTCCGCTTCTACCGCAATAACCTTAATCTGCGGCATCAGCTGCTTGATCAGCACCGCCACTCCAGCCGCCAGGCCACCGCCGCCGACAGGCACAAAAATGCGGTCAAGATGCGCGTCCTGCTGCAGCAGCTCCATCGCCAGCGTGCCCTGTCCGGCAATCACCATCGGATGATCAAACGGCGGCACGAAGGTATAGCCCTTCTGCGCGGCCAGCTCCAGCGCCTTTGCTTTCGCTTCGTCAAAATTAGCACCAAACAGGTAAGCCTCACCGCCAAACGCCCGTACGGCTTCCACTTTGATGTCCGCCGTCGCCACCGGCATTACGATCAGGGACTTAATCCCCAGTCGGGTTGCCGATAGCGCCACGCCCTGAGCATGATTGCCTGCCGACGCCGTTACCACGCCGCTGGCCTTTTGCTCTTCATTCAGTGAAGCGATCATCGCGTAGGCGCCGCGAACCTTGAAGCTGTGCACCGGCTGGCGATCTTCACGTTTGACCAGCACCGTATTGCCAAGACGAGAGGATATTTTCTCCATCTTTTGCAGCGGCGTGACCTGAGCAACCTCGTAAACTGGCGAACGAAGTATGGCCCTCAGGTACTCGGCACCGCCTGGCTCGGCGGATAGCGGTTGAGACTCTGCCATGTTTTAGCCTCCCAGCTTGCTTTTATCGCGCACTGCGCCTTTGTCCGCGCTGGTCGCCAGTAAAGCGTAGGCACGCAGGGCAAAAGAAACCTGGCGTTCGCGTTGATGAGGAGTCCAGGCCGCATCGCCGCGCGCCGCTTCTTCTTCACGACGCGCGTGCAGTTCGTTGTCCGGCACATCCAGTTTGATGCCGCGATTAGGAATATCGATATCAATCATGTCGCCGTCTTTCACCAGCGCAATCGTGCCGCCGCTGGCTGCCTCTGGCGAAGCATGACCGATGGAGAGGCCGGAAGTCCCGCCGGAGAAACGGCCGTCGGTGATCAGCGCGCAGCTTTTGCCCAGCCCCATTGATTTCAGGTAGGTGGTCGGATAGAGCATCTCCTGCATTCCCGGCCCGCCTTTTGGCCCTTCATAGCGAATCACCACTACGTCACCCGCCACAACTTTGCCGCCGAGAATAGCCGACACCGCATCGTCCTGGCTTTCGTAGACTTTAGCCGGGCCGCGGAAGGTGTGGCTTTCTTTTTCTACGCCCGCGGTTTTCACGATACAGCCATCTTCTGCCAGGTTGCCATACAGTACGGCAAGGCCGCCGTCCTGGCTGAAAGCGTGTTCACGGGAACGAATACACCCTTCCTGACGATCGTCATCCAGCGTCTCCCACCGGGTATCCTGCGAGAAAGCCTGGGTAGTACGGATACCGGCCGGGCCGGCGCGGAACATTTGCTTCACCGCCTCGTCTTTGGTCAGCATGATGTCGTACTGTTGCAGCGTTTCCTGCAGGCTCAGGCCAAGCACGTTACGCACGCTGTTATCCATCAGTCCAGCGCGGTCCAGCTCGCCCAAAATACCGATGACGCCACCCGCACGATGCACATCTTCCATATGGTATTTCGGGGTACTTGGCGCGACTTTACAGAGGTGCGGCACCTTGCGGGAAAGGCGGTCAATATCAGAGATATTAAAATCGATTTCGCCTTCCTGAGCGGCAGCCAGCAGGTGCAAAACGGTATTGGTCGAGCCGCCCATCGCGATATCCAGCGTCATCGCGTTTTCAAAGGCAGCTTTGCTGGCGATATTACGCGGCAGTACGCTTTCGTCGTCCTGCTCGTAGTAGCGTTTCGCCAGGCCAACAATGCGCTCGCCTGCTTTCAGGAACAGTTCCTTACGATCGGCATGGGTCGCCAGCAGCGAGCCGTTGCCCGGCTGCGACAGGCCCAGCGCTTCCGTCAGGCAGTTCATAGAGTTAGCGGTGAACATACCGGAGCAGGAACCACAGGTCGGACAGGCCGAGCGTTCAATCTTGTCGCTGTCTTCATCGCTGACGTTCGGGTTGGCCCCCTGGATCATCGCATCGACCAGGTCCAGCTTGATGATCTTATCGGAGAGCTTGGTCTTTCCGGCTTCCATCGGCCCGCCGGAAACAAAGATCACCGGGATATTCAGCCTCAGGGAAGCCATCAGCATTCCCGGCGTGATTTTGTCGCAGTTAGAGATACAAACCATGGCGTCCGCACAGTGGGCGTTGACCATGTATTCAACCGAGTCGGCGATCAGTTCGCGCGAAGGCAGGGAGTAAAGCATCCCGCCGTGCCCCATCGCGATGCCATCATCGACGGCGATGGTGTTGAATTCTTTGGCGACGCCACCGGAAGCTTCAATCTGCTCAGCAACCAGTTTGCCCAGGTCACGTAAATGTACGTGGCCCGGTACGAACTGCGTAAAGGAGTTGACCACGGCAATGATGGGCTTGCCAAAATCGTCGTCGGTCATACCCGTGGCGCGCCACAGCGCGCGGGCACCGGCCATATTACGGCCATGAGTGGTGGTGGCGGAACGGTACTTAGGCATGCTTACACTCCAGAATCAGATAATACACGGGCGTCAAACGACGCCCGTAAAATGTCATTGCTGCGGATATACCGGATCCAGCCAGCCCCACTTGTCTTCGGTTTCGCCGGTAAACAGGCCAAAGAAGGCAGACTGGATGCGGGTAGTAACCGGACCACGCTTGCCTTCGCCAACCTGAATGCCATCCACGCTGCGTACCGGCGTAATTTCTGCCGCCGTACCCGACATAAAGATTTCGTCAGCCAGATAGAGGGATTCGCGGGAAAGCACCTGCTCGCGCACTTCAATGCCCCTCTCTTTTGCCAGCCTGATAATGGCGTCGCGCGTGATGCCCGGCAGCGCAGAGGAGGTGAAAGGCGGCGTAAACAGAATGCCATCTTTTACTTCGAACAGGTTTTCACCCGCGCCTTCAGAGATATAACCCTGGGTGTCCAGCGCGATGCCTTCCTGATAACCGTGACGACGTGCTTCGCTGCCCACCAGCAGAGAGGAAAGATAGTTTCCGCCCGCTTTCGCGGCGGTCGGCAGCGTATTAGGCGCCACGCGATTCCAGGAGGAAACCATCGCATCGATCCCTTGTTCCAGCGCTTCCGGACCCAGGTAAGCGCCCCACGGGAAAGCGGCAATGATGACATCGGTGCTGTAGCCATCCGGCGGGTTCACGCCCAGGCCCACGTCGCCAACAAAAACCAGCGGGCGAATATAAGCGCTGGTCAGCTTGTTGACGCGCAGCACCTCACGGCAGGCTTCCATCAGTTCATCAACGCTCTGACTAACCGGAAAGCGATAGATCTTTGCAGAATCGTGCAGACGCTGCATATGTTCACGATGGCGGAAGACTACCGGGCCTTTGTGCGAGTCATAGCAACGGACGCCTTCAAAAACAGAGGTGCCGTAGTGCAGCGCGTGGGACATGACGCTAACTTTCGCCTCTTCCCACTTCACCATCTCGCCATTGAACCAGATAAAGTCAGCTTTCTTCGTCATTCTTCTTTCCTTTCGCGCTCAGGCACGGATTTGTTGTGTTGTCTGGTGTTGGATGCGAACGGTGGCAACATCCATCAACTTGCTTAACTGAGTTGACAGTAAATCGACCGAACGCTGGCTGGCAACGGTCATGGCAATATTTATGCTGTCGCTGTTTTCGCCGGAAGACATATTCATCGAGCAAACCTGGAAGCCACGATGGCGAACAACGCGCAGAATGCGTTCCAGGATTTCAGGACGAAAACGCGCTTCTATAGATAACTGATGCTGCATCATGAGGTTTTCTCCATCATATTTTCGTTACTGGCACCCGGCGGCACCAGCGGCCAGACGTTTTCAAGCTCGTCAATGGCGACATGCAGCATGTAAGGCCCTGCGCTGTTCAGCAAAGCGTCCAATGCGGCGGCAACCTGGTCTTTTCGGGTGATACGCTGCCCGGGAATATCGAAAGCCCGAGCCAGCATGAGGAAATCGGGGTTGTCAGAGAGATTGGTTTCGCTGTAGCGTTCTGAAAAAAACAGCTGCTGCCACTGGCGAACCATGCCCAGACGTTGGTTATCAAGCAGCACGATTTTTACCGGCAGCTGCTTGCGCTTGATGGTGCCCAGCTCCTGCACATTCATCATAAAAGAGCCGTCGCCCGATACACAGATCACCGTATCTTCAGGACGCGCGACCTGTGCACCAACAGCCGCTGGCAGACCGAAGCCCATGGTGCCGAGACCGCTGGAAGTAATAAAATCTTCCGGCTGGTTAAAACTCATATGCTGCGCGGTCCACATCTGATGCTGGCCAACATCGGTCGTCACTACGGCGCTTGCCGGTTTGCGATCAGAGAGCTGCTTCAGAAACAGCGGTGCGTAGATTGCCTGGCCAGGATGATCGTAACGCCAGCTGTGATCGGCTTTCATTGCCTGTACGTGTTCGCGCCATGCGTCGATTTCCATCGGCTGCTCCAGCTCCGGTAACAGCTTATTCAGGTCACCCCGCAATCCCACATGGGCCTGGCGCAGTTTGTTCAGCTCGGCAGGATCGATGTCCATATGGATAACGCTGGCTTCAGGGGCAAAAGTATCCAGTTTGCCGGTTACCCGATCGTCAAAGCGGGCACCGACGGCAATCAGCAGGTCGCATTGCTGAACGGCAAAATTAGCGGCTTTGGTGCCGTGCATGCCCAGCATCCCCAGGTAACAGGTATCCTGAGGATCCGGCGCACCCAGACCTTTCAGCGTGGCAACTGTAGGAATACCGGTTTCGCGAGCGAAGGCCCGCAGGGCTTCTACAGCGCCTGCCATCCCGACGCCTCCGCCCACATACAGGACGGGTTTTTCAGACCGGGCCAGCATTGCCCGCGCCTGCGAAAGCGCATGATATGGATGCTCCGCCTCGTCTTCAACCGCCACCAAATGGGCCGTCAGCTCGCCGCTGGCTAACTGGATATCTTTAGGAATATCGATCAGCACAGGGCCGGGACGACCGGAGCGAGCGATAGCAAAAGCTTCCGCCATCACTTCCGGCAGCTCCTCCAGCGAGCCGACCAGGAAGCTGTGTTTGGTACAGGACAACGACAGGCCAAGCACATCAATTTCCTGAAAAGCATCGGTGCCAATCAGGCCACCTGCAACCTGTCCGGTAATAGCCACAACCGGCACGGAATCCATCATCGCATCAGCAAGTCCGGTAATCAGGTTGGTGGCACCGGGGCCGGACGTAGCGATACACACGCCAACTTTTCCGGTAGCACGGGCATAACCGATGGCGGCCATGGCAGCACCCTGCTCATGGCGGCACAGTAGGTGTTCGACGCCGCCATCATAAAGCGCATCATAAACGGGCATAATCGCACCACCCGGATAGCCGAAAACGGTTTCGACTCCCTGCCCACGCAACGCCTGAACCACCCACTGAGCACCATTCATAGTTATTTCCCCGCCTCTCGCTGGGAACAACAGCATTTTATTCTACTGTTCATCTTCTGTTCCTCTGTCGTTGATAACCTGTAAGCTCTGCCAAAAAAAAACCCCCGGACCTTTCGGTGCGGGGGTTCTTCTGAAATCAGGCTTGATTTTTAAGCCTTTCTTCCTCCGAGCGTAGCCCCGCACGGCGTGATAATAATCACGACGACGTTGATAATGACAAGGCTTAGAACTCGTAGAAGGGCTTTCATTTAGATTCGATAAATTCACTTGTTCGAAGTAATGCCTACAGAGTTATCACAGTTAGCGCGGTACATTCAACTTTTTTCATCAATTTATTTTATGACCGCGAGCACGATTAATAAAAAAACAATGGCTAATCAAGGGATAAGTCAAATCCTGAAAAATATTCATTACGTACCAGACGCAATGGCTTTTCCCGGTTTTCGCCCGACAGTGCTAACTCTCGCCTGAACGGTTTCAGGGAAATTTTGCGAGCCGCTTCGATAAGCGAAAAGCTGCTCCTCGCCACTCACGAGCAGAGGGGACAGAATAGCTTTATAAGGAGTCTGTATGTCGCTATCTGTTACCTATACGCGTGCGGCCATCGGTGTGGAAGCGCCTCTGGTGACCGTTGAAGTGCACCTAAGTAATGGCCTGCCCGCGCTGACGCTGGTTGGCCTGCCGGAAACCACGGTTAAAGAAGCACGCGAACGCGTCAGGAGCGCGCTGATAAACTGTGGTTTCACTTTCCCCGCACGGCGCATTACCGTTAATCTGGCCCCTGCCGATCTCCCAAAAGAAGGTGGCAGATACGATCTTCCTATCGCCATAGCGATTCTGGCTGCCTCAGAGCAAATTAGCGGAGAAAAACTGGGGCAGTACGAGTTACTGGGAGAATTAGCATTGACGGGCGCTCTACGGGGCGTACAGGCTGCCATTCCTGCGGCCATGGCGGCGGCAGAGGCAAAGCGGATATTAATCCTTTCCGCGGACAACAGTTATGAAGCAGGCCTTGTAAAACATGCGCATAGCCGCCTTGCGGGTACCCTGCTTGAGGTGTGCGCTTATCTGAATGGCCAGGCCGATCTTCGTCAGGCCTGCTATGCGCCTTCTGCAGCAGTCATGCCTTGCGAGGATTTAAGTGAAGTCATCGGCCAGCAGCAGGCCAAAAGAGCGCTGGAGATCACCGCGGCCGGAGGTCATAACCTGTTGCTGATTGGCCCGCCCGGCACCGGCAAGACGATGCTGGCTACACGCCTCGCGGGTTTGCTCCCGCCTCTGAGCGATCGGGAGGCACTGGAAAGCGCTGCCGTCGCCAGCGTAGCCGGTTTATTACAGGTCAACCATGGCTGGCATCAGCGGCCTTTCCGGGCGCCTCATCATACTTCTTCACGCTATGCACTGGTTGGAGGTGGTGCTTTACCTAAGCCTGGTGAGATCTCTCTGGCGCACAACGGCGTGCTGTTTCTTGATGAGCTGCCGGAATTTGAACGCAAGACACTGGACGCGCTGCGGGAACCTGTCGAATCCGGAAGCATTTCGCTGTCCCGCGCTAAAGCAAAAATCACCTATCCGGCGCGCTTTCAGCTGGTAGCCGCGATGAATCCCAGCCCCACCGGTCAGCACGGTGTAAAACACAACCGAAGTACTCCTCAGCAGACGCTGCGCTACCTCAGTCGTCTCTCCGGTCCCTTTCTCGACCGTTTTGACCTCTCGCTGGAGGTCCCATTACTGCCACCCGGAACGCTTAGCCAGGCCACCGTCGGCGAATCCAGCGCAACCGTGCGTCAGCGGGTATTGGCCGCCAGAAATATTCAACTGGCACGCGCAAAGACGATCAATGGGAAGCTAACGCCGGCCGATATTCGGCGATATTGTGAAATAAGTAGAGAGGATACGAGCTGGCTGGAAGAGGTACTAAACCAATTAGGGCTTTCCGTCCGCGCCTGGCAGCGCATTTTGAAAGTTGCCCGAACCATTGCTGATTTAGCGGAGGAAGAGGCTATCAAACGGGAACATTTGCTTGAAGCACTAAGCTATCGGGCAATGGACAGATTGCTGGTTCATCTGCTTAACAGTCTGGAATAGGATTTTATTTTGCAAAAAAGCATTTATCACTGACAATAAAGGGGCCGAAGCCCCTTTATTATTAATCGTCGCTGTCCGAATAGTCTTCCACACCTTCCATCTGCGGCTTACCGCCAGAAAGAGTGTGAAAACGCTTTGGACGTTTGATACGCGTCATATACTTTGACCAGACCCGCTCTGCTTCGGACTGAGGTTCACGTACACCACGGCACACCTCAATAAACAGACGTTCTTCTTCCGTTATGGGTTCACGCTTTGCCAAATCCAGCTCGTTAAAAGCGTAGCCATAACGCTCAAGAAGTTGAGCTTCTTTGATGGTGAAATCACCGTGACGCGAGAAACCGCGTGGGTAATGTTTGTTATCGAAAAAACGATTCGTTGTTGCGAAGCTTTCCGCCATTTTACACGCTCCTAACTCTTTTATGGCCGTGCTATTTATGGCGCGGAGTATTAGATACGCTTGACAGAGTGTAAAACAAAACATTTAAATCATGACGACAAATGATTTTCAGGAGACGGATGTGGATACGGAATTACTAAAGACCTTTCTTGAAGTGAGCAGAACCCGCCACTTTGGACGTGCCGCTGAAGCGCTCTATCTCACGCAATCTGCCGTCAGTTTTCGCATCAGGCAGTTGGAAAATCAGCTGGGCGTTAATCTTTTTACCCGTCACCGCAACAATATCCGGCTGACATCAGCAGGTGAAAGGTTGCTTCCTTATGCAGAAAGCCTGATGAGCACCTGGATGATGGCTAAAAAAGAGGTAGCGCATACCCAGCAGCATCACGAGCTTGCTATCGGTGCCAGCGCTTCTCTTTGGGAGGCCTATCTGACGCCCTGGCTACAAACGCTGTATGAAAATCGGGAAGACCTGCATCTTGAAGCCAGAGTGGCACAGCGCCATCTGTTAGTTAAACAGCTGCATGAACGCCAGTTGGATCTGCTGATCACGACTGAAGCGCCTAAAATGGATGAGTTGACCAGCCAGCAGATCGGACATATTTCACTGACGCTTTACCGCTCGCGACAGTCGGAGAAGCGGGAGAAATACGATTATATCAAGCTGGAATGGGGTGCCGATTTTCATCAGCATGAGAGCTATCTGGCAGGTGCAGACGATGTCCCTGTGCTGACGACGACCTCAGCGCATCTGACGCGCCAACTGCTCCATACTACCGGCGCATGTGCTTTCTTGCCGGATATCTGGCATAGCGAATATCCTGATTTAACTGTTATTCCAGATACGCCCGTAGCCGTTCGCCCGCTTTATGCTGTCTGGCTGCAAAACAGCGATCAGCAATCCCATATCAGGCAGCTGCTTAAGTTCCCGGTTAACACGCAGTAGCCTTAATGCCATCAGGACAAAATGGTCAGTTGGTGGCCATTTCCTGACCTGGTGTGAAGATTTTAGAGCCCTAAAAGGTTGTTTTTAATACGCTAAGAGAGAGTTTATTGCTCAGGAAAGGGAAGCCAGAGAGGATGGCATTGCCATATTGCGGACAAAAAAAATCCTTTGCCGGAGCAAAGGATTATTTTTAAATGGCAGGGGCGGAGAGACTCGAACTCCCAACACCCGGTTTTGGAGACCGGTGCTCTACCAATTGAACTACGCCCCTAAAAGGGTGGCGGAACGGACGGGGCTCGAACCCGCGACCCCCTGCGTGACAGGCAGGTATT
>NZ_DALZCD010000093.1:0-14031 GCF_031978025.1 Erwinia sp. | reverse complement strand
GCATCTTTATTCAGCACGCCATCCTGAACATGGTCCAGGGTGGTCATCGCTTTGTTTTGCGCGATGCTCTTCAGCACCGGCGCCAGCCAGGGTTTTTCAGCCGCCAGCGCGCTAAACTTTTTCAACGCCTTGTCTTTAGCGCCGGGGAAATAGAGCACGTTGCCCGCACTATCCAGCGCGAAAGCGTAGCCGCCGGTCAGGTTACCGTGACTCTGCATAAAGCCGGAAAGGTTATCCAACAGCACGTCAAACGTTGCCACGCCAGCAAATTTATCGCCCTGGACGTAAGGCACGCTACAGGTGACCATGTTCACCTGTGACACCGGATCCTGATAAACCTCTGACCAGCCGCATTTGTTGCGCGGCGCTTCCCTCACGGAGGTATACCAACTTTCGTTATGGTAGCCAGCGCCGCCAGCCTCGTTGTAGCCGTCTGAGTAGGCCAGCGCGCCGCTTGCGTCACGAGACCAGAAAAAGCTGCGGCGAGCAACGCCTTCGGTAAAGGCGTTGGGTTCGGGCCAGATCCCGCCGCCCGCAATGCTTTTATCGCCTTTGCTGTCGATAATCTGCGGGACCACGCTTTTCACCAGCGTTTCCTGATGCGGCAGAACTTCCGCCAGACGCGCCACGCTTACCACTTCACCCTCAATGCGCAGCAGCTGCTGATTCAGCTGGCCTACGATGTTTTCACCGGTTTGTTGGATAAGACTGCTGCTGGCAGCCACCACTCGCGGCTGTCCGCGAAGAGTAATAGCGAACCAAACCAATAGCATGGTTAACAGCAGCATCGAAATGCCGCCAAAGATCAATTTCCCTGACAGACGAACTGGTATCCCCGGCATGGTGTATTCCTCAAAGTAAAACAGTGGCAACGTGGAGCTGAGTCATTTTTTTGCGCGATATTTCATTCTCGCTTCTCCGGATTATCGGCAAACCTGGCTAAAACCTGAACACGTTTGCCGGAGGTAACGCCCGTAAATCAGCATAAAACACTGGGGAACATCCGATTTGATTTCGCCACGGACGCCAGGCTACCCTGACGCCGCGCAGAACGTCTGCTGCTTCGTCATTACGCGCTGTTTTCGCGTGTTTTGCTCCCGGATGATGAGAGACTAACCCTATGCACCATTTTATTCTTACGCAGCTCAACGCGTTCGCCGTGCCCTGGGCGCCGTTGATTGCGCTCGCTGCCGTTCTTGCCGTCATTCTGCTGATTTCGCTGATAGCGCACGGCCTGCTGCACCGCGTGCTGCTGCCTTTGCTACGTCGTATGGCGGAGAAATCAAGCCGTCACTGGCCCACGTCGCTGATAGACAATAAACTCTTCAGCCGGTTTGCCCTGTTGATGCAGGGCGTGTTCCTACAAATCCAGCTGGAGCTGTTTCTCTCCGGCCTGGAACCCGCCTACAGCGCGCTTATGATCCTTAGCGAAGTCTGGATTATGGTATTCGGCCTGCTGATGTTCTTTTCACTGCTGGATATCTTCCTGGAGCTGTCAGAGAAAAGCGTGATAGCCCGCCAGATGCCGCTACGCGGCATTTTTCAGAGCCTGAAGCTGATTGCCGCGCTGCTGGTGACGCTGATGATTATCTCGGTGCTGATCGGCAAATCGCCGCTGGTGCTGTTGACGGGACTGGGCGCGATGACCGCCGTCCTGATGCTGGTCTTTAAAGATCCGATTCTGGGACTGGTAGCCGGCATCCAGCTCTCCGCTAATAACATGCTGAAACTGGGTGACTGGCTGGATATGCCGAAATACGGTGCTGACGGTGCGGTGGTGGATATCGCGCTGACCACGGTAAAAGTACGCAACTGGGACAACACCATTACGACGATCCCGACCTACGCATTAATTTCCGACTCGTTTAAAAACTGGCGGGCCATGTCGGAGTCAGGCGGCCGCCGCATCAAACGCAGCGTTAATATTGATACCACCAGTATTCACTTTCTGGGCGAGGACGAAATAGCCAGCCTGAAGCGCGCTCAGCTGCTGACGCCTTACCTGGAAAGCAAAATGCAGGAGGTTTCAGCTTATAATATCGGTCTGGATATCAGTACCCCGCTGAACGGCCGTCGCATGACCAACATCGGCACGTTTCGTGCCTGGCTGGAGGCCTGGCTCAAGGCGCATCCGCACACGCATAAAGGCATGACGCTGATGGTGCGCCAGCTGGCGTCCGGCGCGGACGGCCTGCCGCTGGAGATCTACGTTTTTACCAATACTACCGTCTGGCTGGAATATGAAAGGATCCAGTCCGATATCTTTGATCATATTTTTGCCGTACTGCCGGCGTTCGGGTTACGCGTACACCAGACACCAACCGGCAACGATCTGCGTAACTTACGTATCCGGTCGGCGGAGTGATGCTTCAGACGGGTGCCCGTTGTTTTACCCGCTTTGGTGTGCGGCTACGGTAAGTCGGTGGAGTAACACCTCAGGCGGGCACTGCCCTGCACCCGCCGTTTCACCAGCTTTGACGTACAGCTACGGCAAGTTGGTGGAGTAACGCCTCAGGCGGGCACTGCCCTGCACCCGCCGTTTCACCAGCTTTGACGTGCACCTGCTGCGAATCGGTGAGTACGTCTCAGGTGGGTGCCCATCATTTCGCCAGTTTTTGCACGCGCCTGCTGCATTTTACGCCGCCGTTCATTCCGCCTCAGCGGCATTTCATTCCTTAACGGCGGCAGTTCATGCCCTCTTTGCCCCGCTCCGTTAAAACCCGCCGTATTCTGTGCTTAATTTCTTACTCTTTCCGGGAGCATCCCTATGAGCACACCAACCGTTCGTTCTCGCGTTCGCTGGCTAACCTTGGCCGGCACTATTATTACGCAGTTTGCGCTGGGCTCGGTTTATACCTGGAGCCTGTTCAATGGCCAGCTCTCCCATAAGCTGGAAGCATCGGTCAGCCAGGTCGCCTTCTCCTTTGGCTTGCTGAGCCTGGGACTGGCCGTCGCATCGTCGCTGGCCGGGAAGCTGCAGGAAAAGTTTGGCGTACGTAATGTGACCATCGGCGCGGGTGTGCTGATGGCTGTCGGTTTCTGGCTGACCTCGCAGGCCGACAATCTGTTTATGCTTTATCTGAGCGCGGGCGTGCTGGTTGGTCTGGCCGACGGTGCCGGCTATCTGATGACGCTTTCCAACTGCGTAAAATGGTTTCCCGAGCGCAAAGGCATGATTTCGGCCTGTGCGATTGGCGCTTACGGGCTGGGCAGTCTGGGCTTTAAGTTTATTTGCAGCTACCTGCTGAGCGTAAACACCCTTGAGCACACTTTTCTGATTTGGGGCGGGATAGCGATGACGATGATTATCGCGGGTGCGCTGCTGATGAAAGACGCGCCGAAGCAACCGGCAACGGCAGGCGATGTCGCCAGCGTGCGTGATTTTTCGCTGGCTCAGGCGGTGCGCCAGCCGCAGTACTGGATGTTAGCGGTTATGTTTCTGACAGCCTGCATGAGTGGGCTGTATGTGATTGGCGTGGCGAAAGATATCGGCGAAGGTCTGGTCAGCCTTTCCACACAAACCGCAGCGAGTGCCGTCACGATTATCGCTATTGCCAACCTGAGCGGTCGGCTCGTGCTGGGCGTGCTTTCCGATAAGATGGCGCGCATCAGGGTAATTACGCTGGCGCAGTTTGTCTCGCTGGCAGGGATGAGCATTCTGCTGTTTACCCGCATGAACGAAAGCACCTTCTTTATTTCCGTGGCCTGTGTGGCTTTCAGCTTTGGCGGTACCATCACCGTTTATCCTTCGCTGGTCAGCGACTTTTTCGGCCTGAACAACCTCACTAAAAATTACGGCCTGATTTATCTCGGCTTCGGCATTGGCAGCGTCCTCGGGTCGCTGATTGCGTCGTTGTTTGGCGGCTTTATGGTCACCTTTAGCCTGATTATGGCGCTGCTGATGCTGTCATTAATTATGTCGCTAACTATCCGTCTGCCGCACTGTCCGCCACGAGCGCCAGAAGGGCTGCGCCAGGCGCAGCCGCTGTAATCCATCCACCACTCTTATGCCTGGCGGAAGAGCGGTTCCGGCAAGCCCGCAACGGCGACGTCTACTGCAAACACGTCGCCGGACTGCGGATAAGCCGCCAGCTCTTCTGCAGTACGATCTTCGCGCGAACTCGTAATATAGAGCGTTTTCAGATCCGGCCCGCCGAAAGCGACCATAGTTGGCCAGCGTACCGGCAAGGGGATCTCGTCCACGATTTCACCCGTGCCAGGATTAAGACGAATAACCCGCGAGCCGTCAAACATTGCTGACCAGTAGAAGCCTTCGCTGTCCACTGCCGCGCCATCCGGCAGGCCACCTTGTTCCTGTACAAAATGACGTATCACTTCACGCGGGCCGATATCGCCCTTGTCATCAACCGGATAGCGATAGAGCACGCCGTTGGGCGTATCGGTGTGGTACATCCATTTATCATCAGGTGAAAAGGCCAACCCGTTGGAAATTTTAATATCTTCCGCTTCGACGGTCAGGCGCAGATGCTCATCCAGACGACAAAGCTTGCCGCCGTTGCGATCCTGCGGTTCCCACAGGCTGCCGCACCAGAAACGGCCGTGCCGATCTACGCGGCCATCGTTAAAACGGCTGAAGGCCGCTTCTCCCGGATTGTCCGCCACGCGCCGGGTGATATTACCTTCTTCATCCAACAGGCAAACGCCGCTGCGCAGGGCCGCGACAAAGCCGCCCTGCTCGTGCAGGCCAAAGCAGCCAATATGTTCAGGAACCGGCATCGTTTTGTGTTCGCCGCTTTGCGGATCGAAGCGATGCAGCGCGGGCGCCAGAATATCAACAAAGTAAAGCGCCTGTTCGCGCACTGACCACACAGGGCACTCGCCCAGCTCTGCCTGGGCCGCCAGCACATTTTTAACCTGATAACGCATAGTTTGTCCTTGTCATGAAAAATTGCTCTAAGTCTATCGTATAAATCCCTTTCTGCCGTTATTAACGCAAATTTTCATGCCGTCGGATAAACAAGTTGATTTAAGAACATTCTGTGCTGAAAGGCCGCCTTTTAAGGCTTCTCTTATTTCATTCTGCCCGAATAAAACGCAAACTTTTCACAGTGAATTATTTGGAAATATTTACTCTAATAACTCTACAAAAGCGGCATTATTCCTCCACTTTTTTTCCGTAAAGTGTCAGCTATTGGAAAGGTGATGGAGTGATAATAATGAGACTAATTAAATCAATTGCTCTTCTGGGCGTAATAAGTATGCTGAGCGGGTGTATTATTCATGACGACTATCGCGGCGGGCACCATGGCGGGCGAGGCCATCACCACGGCTGGCACCATGGGGAGCACCGGGGCTGGTAAAGAAATTATAAATGGGTGAAGTTGTTTCATCCTGAAAGCGGGCAAAGCCTGCACACAGCAATATAAAAATAAAATGCAGTTTTCAAGGCGGGTAATTACCCGCCTTCTTTTATTAACTTTTAATGCTGTAATTGCATTGATACCAGGTTTTCATTAATCCCGGCAGTCGACTTTCCTGTGGCTCAAGCGGCTCAACCTTATCAAAACCACGCTCGGTGCAATAATGCTCCACGTCCTGTTTCATCGCCAATTTGTTTACCGTATTGGGATCGAAACGATAAAGTACGCTATTTGCCGCGGGATCTTCACCCACCTTCTCAAACGCGCCAGGTTTACCGGAAGTACAGCCAGTGGACAGCAAAACAGCGAACGCCAGTGCGCCCATTAATTTTTTCATCTTAACTCCTTTCTTTGCCGACGCATCTTACTTAAGCGGCACGGCGACACCATCAGAAAAAACCGCTTTTGCGCCTCTTTTAGCACAATGCAATATTTTACCGATTGAATCGATTCAGGATGCCGTGTAGCGCGGGGCGAAAATGAATGCCAATATGGTGTCAGACACAGCAAAATGTCTGCGCAACACCAGGAATTTTATTTATAATTACAAAGATTTATGCCCGCGGCGAGCGGGCTTTTTTTTGCGCTAAATTCGCGATACGGGCGACATTATAAGGGTTATATTCGCTGGGAAATTAACCAGAAGTGCCGTTATTAAACGGCGTCGCCTGTCAGTCGACGCGCACATCGACCAGCACCGGGCAGCTGGCGCGCTCAATAACGGCCGCGCTGACCGACCCTTTCAGCAGGCGGTTGAAAGAAGAGAGATGGCGGCGGCCCATGATGATCATCGCGGCGCCAATATTGTTGGCATGGGCGACGATGGTTTCGGCCGATTCCCCTGCCAGCACCCGTCCCGTCGCGCGAACGCCGCTGCCCTGCAGCTCGGCCAGCGCCTGGCGAACGGCCGCTTCCGCCGTGTTTTGCTCATCCATCGCACAGCCAAAATCGCCGGGATTTTCACCCGCCTCAATGACGTAATCCGCCGTCGTACTGGCATAGCTGGCATCGACGCAGCACAATACCACCACGTCCGCGTCAAGCGCGCGCGCCTGCTCCGTTGCCAACGCCACTACCTTGCGCGCCAGCGCCGAATTATCCACCGCCACTAAAAGCTTTTTCATTTGCCACTCCTGTTAGTCACGTAAAGCCGCTTTGCCGATCTCATCCACCAACGCCTCTTTGCACTTCAGGATCTCTTCACGAAAGAGCGCTTCGTGCTTTTGAAAACGGGCAGAAGGCACCAGTAGGCTGACGGAAAAGCGCCCCAGTATGGTATCTATCGCTACCGCCATGGTAGAGATTCCTTCCAGCGTCTCGCCGCGATCGTAAGAGAGACCGGTGCGGCGGATTTCCTGCAGTCTTTCCATCAAATCAGGATACGCTTTGACGGTCAGTTCGGTTATCGCTTCATAGGCATCACCTACCCACGCCCGCGCTTCCTCATCACTCTCCAGCGCCAGCAGTGCCCGGCCACCTGAGGTGCTGTAAAGCGGCAGGTTCAGCCCGATGCGCGGCACCACACGTAGCTCGCGATCGGCTACCACATAGTGCACGATGGCCAGCTGCAATCCGCTGGCGCGGGCCAGCGACACCGTTTCGCCCGTGGCGGTGCTCAGCGCCTGCAGCCAGGGCTGTACAATCGCCACGACATCGGTATGGACGCTGGCAATCAGCCGCAGCAGTGCCGGGCCAAGCCTCACGCCGCCTGCGCCCTGGCTGCGCACCAGCTGTACCGAATCAAGTGCGCTGACGATACGCTGTACGGTTGAGCGAGGCAGATCGACAGCCTGTGCGATTTCGCCCAGGCTCATGCCATTGGGGCGGTCGCCCAGAGCGTTCAGGATTTTTGCCGCGCGTGAGATGACCTGAATACCGCCGGTACGCTCTTCATCGCGCAAAGCTGCAGGTTCAGACATGGAATCTCCTTCCTTGTTGATGGCGATACTGTAGCACTCTTTTCCCCTCTCCGGCAGGCTGTATCGCATTGCAATACAGCCGCTCACCCTGTAATATCGGCCGCCAATGTATCACAATGCAATACACTGCATCACTCTATCTTTGCTTGCGGAGCACCGGCTATGAATGCTCAACCTGCCGCACCGGCCCCTCATCCTTTTACTCTGCGCCTGGCGCTGGGGCTGGTGGGGGTGCTGATTGCTGCACTAACCTCAGGTCTGAACGATCGCGTAACTGATTTAGCGCTGGCGGATGTCCGCGCCGCCATCGGTTTTAGTTACGATCGGGCGACCTGGATTACTTCTGCCTATCAGGCTGCCGAAGTCGCGGCCATGATGGTCGCGCCCTGGTTTGCCGTCACCTTTTCGCTGCGTCGCTTCGCGCTGGCGGTAGCGTTCGGTTTTGCGCTAACCGGCGTGCTACAGCCTTTTGCCGCGACGCCGGGGTTATTTATCAGTCTGCGCATCGTTCAGGGCCTGTTCGGCGGCGCGCTCCCGCCGCTGTTGATGACGGTAGCGCTGCGTTTTTTACCACCGGGCATCAAGCTTTACGGATTATCAGCCTATGCCTTAACCGCCACTTTTGGCCCTAACCTGGCCGCCTCGCTGGCGGCATTCTGGACCGATGCCGTAGGCTGGCAGTTTGTGTTCTGGCAAATTGTGCCCCCGATGCTGCTTGCCGGGCTGTTGATTAGCTGGGGACTGCCTCAGGATCCGCTGCGCCTGGAGCGGTTTAAGCAAATTGATCTGTTTGGCATGCTAACCGGCTGTAGCGGTATCGCGCTGATGGTGCTTACGCTGACGCAGGGCGAGCGGCTCGACTGGCTGCAGTCACCGTTGATTGCCGGCATGTTATGCGCCTCCGTGGCGCTCCTGGTGGCGTTTTTCATCAACGAGTGGTCGCATCCGCTCCCGTTATTTAAGCTACAGCTGCTACAGCGTAAAAATTTAACGCACGGGCTGCTGGTGTTGGCAGGTGTACTGCTGGTGGCGCTTTCCGGCTCCGCCCTGCCTTCGGCCTATTTCGGTCAGGTGGAAGGGTTCCGCACCGTGCAGTTTGCGCCGCTGGCGCTGACTATCGGCCTGCCGCAGCTGCTGATTGCGCCTTTTATGGCCTTCCTGCTGAACCTGCGCTGGATTGACTGCCGCTGGATGCTGACCTGCGGTGCCGCGCTGCTCAGCGTATCGTGCCTGCTGGGTTCGCAGCTGACCGATGACTGGGCCAGGCAAAATTTCTGGCTAATCCAGGTATTACAGGCCTTTGGTCAACCGATGCTGATCCTGCCGGTGTTGATGAGCGCGACCAGCGTGGTTCTGCCGCCTGAAGGGCCGTACGCCTCCGCCATGTTTAATACCGTGCGTGGCTTTTCCAGCGTGGCGGCCGGTAGCCTTGTCGAAAACTTCCTGACGCATCGGGAAAAGTTTCATTCGCATCATCTGGTCGATCGGCTGGGCAATCATCCCTGGCTGATGACGGCGACAAACAGCGCTGATGCTTCGGTGATGCAGCCGCTGCTGCCGGACGGTTCGGCCAGCTCGACCGAAAACCTGAGTCATTTCGCCACGCTGCTTAAACACCAGGCGGTGATCCTTAGCATCAGCGACGCCTACCTGTTGCTGATCGGCTTTGCCCTGCTGCTGGTGCTGCTGACTGCCTGGCTGCCCAAACGCGTCTGGCCGCCGCAAACTCTTATTCAAACTAAAGCCGTGAGATAATAACGATGAGCTTCACACCTGCCAAAAGAACCTTAACGCTGACCCTGCTGCTGCTGGTCCTGCTGGGGATCGCCTTTTTCGTCTGGTCGGCCATAAGCCGTCATCAGGCCCGTACCGATGACGCCGTAGTGACCGCCGACTATACCTCCGTTGCGCCGAAAGTCTCCGGCTATATTCGTACCGTTAACGTTGGCGATAACCAGCAGGTAAAAGCCGGCGAGACGCTGGCGACGATTGACGATCGCGACTATCGCGTCGCGCTGGAAACCGCCGAAGCGAACCTGGCGGTCAGTCAGGCAAAGCTGACCAGCGTACAGGCCCAGCTTGAACAGCAACAGGCGACCATTGCGCAAAATGATGCCGCCGTGGCGGCCAGCCAGGCGACCCTGAATTACGCCGGGCAGAATGCCGAACGCTATCGTCGCCTGCTGAAAAGCGGTACGGCGACGGCGGACGAGCAGCAGAAAACCAGCGCATCAATGCAGGAAGCGTCGGCCCAGCTGCGCCAAAGCCAGGCCGCCGCGCTGGCTGCCCGTAAAGCCGTGGGCGTGCTGGAAGCCAGCCTGCGTCAGGCTAATGCCGATATCGCCGCGTCCAAAGCCAGCGTCGATCAGGCCCGACTGAACCTTTCCTATACCGTTATTACCGCGCCAATCAATGGCGCCGTCGGCCAGCGTTCCGCCCGTCAGGGCGCCTGGGTCTCTGCGGGTACGCGTCTGATGGCAGTCGTGCCGCTGCAGCAAACGTATGTGGTGGCAAACTTTCTGGAAACGCAGCTGGCAGATGTGCAGGCGGGTGCGGGCGTCACGTTAAGTGTGGACGCGCTGCCTGGCGTCACGCTGCGGGGCCATGTGGACAGCATCGCGCCCGCGACCGGTTCGACTTTTGCCGCCATTACCGCCGATAACGCAACGGGCAACTTCACAAAAGTGACGCAGCGTTTGCCGGTTAAGATCCTGCTTGAACCGGGCCAGCCCGATCTGGCGCGCCTGAAGGTGGGCATGTCGGTGGTGCCAGAGCTGTCCCGCTAACCGATAGCAGTGGGTTTATTTGCCCTGCTGGCTGCAGGCAGGTCGCTGAAAAAAAAGATAATTCCTGGATAAGCTGGCTTTATTTTGCCGGACGGAGCGGGTAAATTAGCGGGCAATCCCGTCAGAGAAGCCGACGGGCAGAGCCGGAAAAGGCGGTCACGCCGCTTCCGGCCACTATCGCTCAGAGGAGTTTTATCGTGAAATATGCATTAATGGGCATGTCATTTCTGTTGCTGGCCTGGGCAGGCACTTTTTATCTGATGCTGTAGCCCGCTCAGATAGCGCAAAAGGCAGGTACAGCGCCTGCCGGCCCCTATTCCGCCTCGTTTTTCAGCATTCCTGGCAATATGCCGTCGGCGCGGAACATCGCCTTAATGCCCCTCACCGCCTGACGAATACGATCGCTGTTTTCAATCAGTGCAAAGCGCACGTGCGTATCACCGTAGTCGCCAAAACCGATGCCGGGCGAGACGCAGACTTTCGCTTCCTGCAGCAGATGTTTGGCAAATTCCAGCGATCCCATCCGGGCGTAATGATCCGGAATTTTCGCCCAGACATACATCGAAGCTTTGGGCATTTCCACCTGCCAGCCCGCCTCATGCAGCCCTTTCACCAGCACGTCGCGGCGACGCTTGTATTGCTGCGCAATATCCTTCACGCACTGTTGATCGCCTTCCAGCGCGGCGATGGCAGCGACCTGCAACGGCGTGAAGGTACCGTAATCGTGATAGCTTTTGATCCTCGCCAGCGCAGCCACCAGTTCTTTGTTACCCACCATAAAACCGATGCGCCAGCCCGCCATATTGTAGCTTTTGGACAGCGTAAAAAATTCTACCGCCACGTCGCGAGCGCCCGGCACTTCCATAATCGACGGCGCTTTCCAGCCATCGTAAACGATATCGGCATAGGCCAGATCGTGGATCACCAGCACGTTGTACTGCTTTGCCAGCGCGATAACGCGTTCGAAAAAGTCCAGCTCAACGCACTGCGCGGTCGGGTTGGAGGGAAAGCCAAGGATCATCATTTTGGGCTTAGGATAGCTTTCCCGGATAGCGCGCTCCAGCTCGTTAAAAAAGTCCACGCCTTCCACCAGCGGCACGGAGCGAACCTGAGCGCCCGCAATCACCGCACCATAAATATGGATAGGGTAGCTGGGGTTAGGCACCAGCACGGTATCGCCATGATCCAGCGTGGCCAGCATCAGGTGCGCCAGCCCCTCTTTTGAGCCGATAGTGACAATCGCTTCTGACTCCGGGTCAATCTCCACCTGATAACGATCGGCGTACCAGCGTGAAATAGCCCGGCGCAAACGCGGGATGCCGCGCGAGGTCGAATACCCGTGCGTGTCCTCTCTTTGTGCTACCGAACAGAGTTTTTCAACGATATGGGGTGGCGTGGGGCCATCCGGGTTCCCCATGCTGAAATCAATAATATCTTCGCCACGACGGCGCGCCGCCATCTTAAGTTCGGAGGTGATATTAAAAACATAGGGAGGAAGACGTTCAATACGGGAAAAACGGCGTGCGTCACGATCTGCCATAGAAACCTCTGAGTACGTTAGCGCCCGGAACCGTCCGAGCGACGTTGACCAGAAGATGGTCGAATAATCAACATAACGCAGAGCTTACCAGGCTGTCGAGTCCAATTAATCTGATTCGAGCTTGCCGAACAACCAGTCGTTAACCCATTTGCCACGCAGCAGATAGTTGTCCCTTAGCGTACCCTCAAGCCGAAAACCATTTTTTTCCAGAATACGTCGTGAAGGCCAGTTACCCTCCACTACCTGCGCGGTCAATTTGTGGAAGCGGCATTGCACGAACAGATAAGCAGCAAGCGCACCGAGTGCCTCGCCCCCGTACCCTTTACCGGTGAAATGATTCAGCAGCGAGTAACCGATTTCGGCCTGCCGTGAGGGCGTCCATTCGGCGTTTGCGCCTATCAGTCCTATCGCCTCACCGCTTTCTCGCAGCCGTACAGTGACACAAAGCATATGCAGGCTGGTGACTTCCCAGGGCTGTAGCCGGGTCTGAAAGCGCTGACGGATATCCGCCAGCGGCGGCACGGCACTGATAAACTGCATGCTGACGGGATCGCTGTGCACCTCGTGAAACAGCGGCCAGTCTTCCGGCTGGAGCTTTTCCAGCACTAATCTTTCGGTGGTTAGTTGCATAATCGCCTCGAAACAGAAAAAAGCCGCCGCTACAGTGGGATGCCGACAGGCAAGCTTTTCGGCCGCGTGCCGGTGAAGGTAATTCGCCTGCGCCTGAAAAACACATCCCCTTTTTGTTACCTGGTTTTCCTCTTTTAGCAACACGGCTATCGCAATAATGTTCACACGGCCAGAAACAATAAAATTGATCCAAACCGGGATCGGCTGCAATCAGTATCGGCTTGCCTGGCGCATCCCGTTCGCTTTCCTTATTATGTCGCTACTCTTTCTCCGCCAGCCGAGGCGCCCGTGCATTCGATGTTTGAGATGTTACTTGCAGTACTGGACCGCGCCGCCCTCATGCTTATCTGCCTTTTTTTTATGACACGCACTCGCCATTTTCGTCAACTGCTACAGAAGGATGAGCACTCCCGCCAGGAGCTGATGGCGGTTACGGCTATCTTTTCGCTGTTTGCACTTTTTGGTACCTGGAGCGGCATTGACGTTGACGGTTCGCTGGTGAACGTGCGCACTATCGCGATTATGGCTGGCGGTATCCTGTTTGGCCCCTGGGTCGGTATCGTCACCGGCGTGGTGGCCGGGCTGCACCGATTTTTAATCGACATCCACGGCGTGACCTCCGTACCCTGTTTGATTACCAGTATTATCGCGGGCATCGCCGCAGGCTGGATCAACCTGAAGGTTGCCAAAACGCGGCGCTGGAGCATCGGCATTATCGGTGGGATGCTGTGTGAAACGTTAACGATGATCCTGATTCTGGCCTGGGCAAAACCTTACGAGCTGGGCCTGTCCATCGTCGAAGAGATCGCCGTACCGATGATCCTGGGCGCGGTCAGCATTGGCCTGATCGTGCTGCTGATCCAGAGCGTTGAGGGAGAAAAAGAGGCGATAGCCGCCCGGCAAGCCAAGCTGGCACTGGATATTGCCAATAAAACGCTGCCGCTGTTCCGACGGGTCAACAGCCGCTCTTTGCGTAAAGTATGCGAAATTATTCGCGACGATATCAGTGCGGACGCCGTCGCTATAACCAATAAAAATCAGATCCTGGCCTATGTCGGCGTCGGTGAACAAAATTACCGCGAAGGCGACGACGGCATCAGCCCAACCACGGCCAGAGCCATCGCTAACGGCGAAATCATTATTCGCAATAATGACGAGGCGCACCGCACGCCGGAAATTCACTCGATGATTGTTATTCCTCTGCGGGAACTGGGGGAAGTCACCGGCACGCTGAAGATTTATTATCGCCATGCCCACCGCATCACCTGGTCGCTGCGGGAGATGGCCATTGGCCTGTCGCAGATTATTTCCACCCAGCTGGAAGTGTCCCGGGCTGAACAGCTGCGTGAGATGGCCAACAGAGCCGAGCTGCGCGCCCTGCAAAGCAAAATCAATCCGCATTTTCTGTTTAACGCACTGAACGCCATCTCGTCGTCGATTCGCCTGAATCCCGATACCGCCAGGCAGCTGATCGGCAACCTTTCGCGCTATTTGCGCTACAACCTTGAGCTGAACGACGACGAAATCATCGATATTAAGAAAGAGCTTTACCAGATCAAAGATTATATCGCCATTGAACAGGCGCGCTTTGGCGATAAGCTGACGGTTATTTATGAGATTGATGAAGATATTCGCTGTTCGCTGCCCAGCCTGCTGATCCAGCCGCTGGTGGAAAATGCTATCGTGCACGGCGTGCATCCCTGTCGCGGTAAAGGCGTGGTCACTATCAGCGTGCAGGACGCGGGCGAGCGGATACGTATTGCGGTACGGGATAC
>NZ_DALZCD010000092.1:0-14554 GCF_031978025.1 Erwinia sp. | reverse complement strand
CCTTCTTCCGAACGTAAAAAAACGCTATTGCGAGGCGAGGTTGCTACCGCGAAACTGGCTTTAATGTTGATGACGGTGCGAACGCTTCATAAAAATCATTATCTACAATTGCCGATACGAGAAAATTACCCTTTCTGTTTATTCAGGGTATTCAACAAAATGCTGTCGCTATAGCCGTGTAGCGTCAGCATAAAAAAAGGCCACTAAAGGTGGCCTTCAAAGGAGCAATGGCTGGACCGCCGTCAGGGACTCGAACCCCAAACCTTCAGCTACGCGGCTGATGCTCTTTCCAGGTGAGCTAACGGCGGGTTAATTCTGGCGCCGGACATTCTCCGGCACGAAGCCTGTGTGGCTTGCCTGCTGACGCCATACGCCGTAATAACTTAAGCGCCGCCTTACAAAGGCCTTTACTCCTTCAGGGAGTGTAGTACAGACCGGCGTAAAAAAGGCCCTGCCTGAGCAGAGCCTGGAATATGGTGCGCCTGTTTATCATCGGTGATTACTGGTCAGTCCGTTGTTCGGGCGGCGCATTGACGACTACCTGAATAAGGGTAGTTGTGGTTTAGCAAATAGCAAATAAAAAACCAGACGGAGACCAAAACCGGTTAGAAGGTAAGGATTGCGTCGGCCCCCCGCCATCGTACCCGAATTCGCCGTGCTCCAGAGGAATGCCATCCTGGCAGAGAGTCCTGTCCGCTTTAGTCAGTTCAGCCCTGTGCAAAATTTCTCTTAATAAGATTTGTCTCAGAACAAACCTTAGCCATCGGTCTGTGATTCGGATCACTCTATGTTCGCAATATTACTTTAGGGTGGAGAGGCAAAATAGAGTTAACTTCGTTTTTGCCCGCGGCTTACTGCGGGCTTTTTTTTTAATTTTAACTCGCAAAACGGATGTCAGAGTGCCTGCATGCAGGTAACAACAACTGATGAAATCGCTGATATTTATTTAATATCGGGCAGGTGAAATTTATAGCGACTGAAATACCTCGGCCCTGTTTCTTTTGAAAAGAGGAACAGGCTACAGGTAATCAAAGCGGACAGGCGCGATGCTTTTATAACAGCATTATTTTTGGCGTGGCTTTGTGGATGTCTTTTACGGTATTGACCGCATAAAAAAGGCATTATTAGCAGAGTAAACGACAGAAAAACTTATTCCTTTGGCGATACTTAACTCTATTTTTCACCAGGATTAAACCGGGCGCTATGCTCTTAAAATGGCTACCGGTACTGAAATCCAGCTGCCAATAGAGGAATGGACTACGGCCCTGTAAACCGCCTCTGGCAACGTTTTACCGACAGAAGGCGCCCTTTCGTCCAGATAAGCAATAAACATTTGCCTGTGGCCGCCGCTGCTGAGAAAAATATTCAGATTGCTTATCAGATATCCCGCCCTGTCCCAGGAGCTGGCCGCACCGTCAGGCCAGGCGCCGCCAATCGCTTTAAGGACGGCCCATTCCAAAGCTTTGCCTTCCAGTTCATCGGTTTGAACGGTTTCAGTTTGCATTACATTCCTCGTTAGCCTGCTCTGAAAATCAGCGCAGCATGGCCTGTTTAATCACTGCCTGTTATTTTCCATACTTCGTTAACGAATGCACTCTGATTATGCTGTTAAGGCTTATATTCAGAATCAGGCCATATCCAAAGGTTTAACTATTTTTATTAAGGCACGCAAACAAGGCAGATTAATCCTATTTGGTGGTGCAGCCTGTTTAAAACGCCTATCCGTCGTTTATTTAAATGGATATTAAGATGATCAAATTAAAATTATTATGTGACGTTGTAACGCCACTAACCGGTAAAGGGTTTGTTGCTGGCAGGCTTGCCAGTCTCGCTATAGAGCCGCGATGCGGCTTGTCGGGTTGCCTCGAGTCTTTTTGCAATAAAAGGCGCAGCCTGTGCGCTGGCTTTGCTGACCAGTTCTGCTGACGCCACGCGTGGAGAGCCGCAGACAAAAGGCGGCGCGGGATCGTATTCCATATGGAGCTGGATCGCTTGTGCCGTTTCGTCGTCATAAAGGGCAGCAATCACACTGAGCGCAAAATCGATGCCGGAAGTTACCCCTGCCCCGGTTATCAGGTTGCCATCCCGTACTACCCGTTCGCTAACTGGTTCAGCACCCAATAGTGCCAGCTGTGACAGCGATCCCCAGTGGCAGGTTGCCCTACGCCCCTGCAAAAGCCCGGCGGCGCCCAGCACCAGCGAGCCGGTACAGACAGAAGTCAGTAAACTTACCTCTTCGTTTTTACGACGGATAAATGCCAGCGTGTCGCTATCCTCCATTAACGCCATCTGCCCCGGGCCGCCCGGCACGCAGAGAACATCCAGCTTTGGGCATGCCTGAAAGGTTGTAGAGGGCAAAATAGCCATACCACGATCGGAGATTACCGGTTCCAGAGTTTTCCAAATCAGATGCACCTGCGCGCCAGGGGCGCGGGAAAAGACTTCAAAGGGGCCGGTAAGATCGAGCTGGGTCAAGGCGGGAAAAAGCAGCAGGCCAATGGAAAGAGGAGGGATAGACATGTATTTCTCCTGAAAAGATAAAGGGTTATATATCGGAAACAATCTTAATCTATCACGCTATGCAGCCTTTTCTCTGCCCGGGTTTGCTCTTTCGTGTTTTTTAAAAAACGTAGCGACGTAAGGATATCGGGTTTCATGGTTTTATATCCGCCCTGGACGCCAACGGGCTTCATTGGACAGCGCTGGTGCTGCTTTCTCAAGCGACTGATAAGCGCTACTCCCTGGCCTGAAGGCTGTAATCCCGGTTTTTGTGATAGCTTCGCTTCTGAAGAGGTGATTATGGCAGGGTTATCGCTGGTGGAAATTTGGCTGCTGTTGAACACACCAACGCTATGACCCACCCCTTATAAAACGTGGCTGACATTGGTTTTTACGACAGGAAAGGCGCGACACTGGCGGAAAGTGTCCGGTTCGACTTCACAACCTTTAGTTTACGGGTTGATGCACAGGTCACGTAGCCTGTCCCACCCGCCGCTGGCGAACCCGCGAGTAGCATCGGGAGAGGATAAAACGCGGCTATATGTGCATCATACCTGCCTGGTACAAGACTAACAGGCGGATGCGTACGTCCCCTCCCCCAGAAAACCCAAAACGGCTAAAGAGCTGGCACAAATCACGCCAAGCCCAATGATCGCGGCCATCAGGCCTGGACCGTCGGTCGCGGCGGCTCTGCTCCATAAAGCCTGATTCGGCGGAAAAGCCCTGCAATGTGGCCTGCATAGCGTCAGGCCACGCCCAGCGCGGCTTTCACCTCACTGGCGATTTTCTCGACCTGCGGCCCGTAAATGACCTGGATATCGTGATCGCTGACGCGATTAACGCCGTTGGCGCCTGTCGTCATCAGTGTATGATCGACCACCTCTTTCATCTCTTTTACCCGTACACGCAAGCGGGTAAAGCAACAATCGACATCCTCTATATTGCCTTCTCCGCCCAGGCCACTGATGATGACCTGAATACGTCGATCGGCCGCGACCATCTTGCTTTCTGGCTCCGTCTCTTCTGCCTCTCTGCCCGGTGTTTCTACCCGCATACGCAAGATCACAAAGCGAAAACCGTAGTAGTAAACCGGCAGATAGATTGCGCCAAGCACCAGCGTCCACCACCACTGCGTTTTGCTGCCGCCAAGAATACCAAACACCACCAGATCGATAGCGCCGCCCTGAATATTACCGATCATTAAATGCAGCATCGACATCAGCATAAATGACAGGCCGCTCAGAAAAGCGTGCAGCAGGTAAAGTACGGGTGAAACAAAGATAAAGCAGAATTCCAGCGGCTCGGTGATGCCGGTAGTAAATGAGGTGAGCGCACCAGCCAGCATCAGTGCTTTTACGCGCGGCTTGTGTTCAGGTCTTGCACAGTGATAGATCGCCAGCGCTGCTGCGGGTAAGCCGAACATCATCACCGGGATTTTCCCCTGGGCCAGAAACTGCGTGGCGTTTCTGATGATGTCATCCGGAACAGAGCCAGGATGGGTCAGCACAGTATTAAAAATATTTAGCGCGCCCACGATGGTCTGATTATCCACGGTAGCCACGCCGCCAATAGGCGTAAAGCGCACCGTTTCGTTGAGAATATGGTGCAGGCCCGTGGGGATCAGTAATCGTTCGCTGGTGCCATACAGGAAGGCACCGTACTGCCCGCTTTTGCCAATCAGCTCGCCTACCCAGGCGATCCCCGCGCCAACCGTGGGCCAAATCGCCGCCAGCAGGACACCTACCAGTGGCAGCACCAGCACGGTGACTATTGGCACAAAGCGCCGTCCGCCAAAGAAACTGATAGCGGTAGGCAGCTGCGTGGTATAGAAGCGATTATGGATGGCCGCAGTCAGTAAACCGGCAATGACGCCGCCCAGCACGCTCATGTTATAGGTGAAAATACCGAGCATCGGGATGTATTCCGCCGAGGTCATCATGGCGGCCGTTTGCTCCATGCCTTTCGCCTGCAACGCTTCCGGCGTGGTGGTGGCTGCCGTCAGTCCCTGCGCGGCGAGCGTCGCGCTGACGCCAACATGCATAGCGATAAAACCGATGACGGCGGCGAAAGCCGCCGTCGGCTTCTCCGCTTTCGCCAAACCAATCGCGCTGGCAACGGCAAAAAAGAGCGGCAGATTGGCAAACAGCGCTCCCGCGACCTTACGAATAAAGCCAATAATCAGTTGCGGAACGTGCAGGCTGGCAAACGCATCGCCGGTAATAGCCGGGTTTTGCAGCGCAGCCGCCACGCCCAGAAAGATACCGGCGGCAGCGATGACGGAAATCGGCATCATCAGCGCTTTGCCGAAAGCATGAATTTTACTGGCAAATTCTTTCACAGGCCCCTCTTCTTTCTGGCTGAAAACCTGAGTATGAGCCAGCGCACCCGGGGCGGCGGAGAAATGCATATGCCTCAGCATGATTCTTTGATATGCCTCACGCTTTAGCGATAAACCTGACCTATCGCATGATTAAGGCAATCAATTAGACAATTTTGTTAAGAAGTCACAGACTGTGCCGATAAAAGAAGTAATAACTTCTTAACAAGACAAAAACATTGTAACCACCTGCGAAGCACTATGAAATTTAAAACTGCAATAAAACCCTACCAGGCGGCGGCGGGCGGCTGGGGATCACTGGAAGCGACAACCCGTTTCGTTTTTGACAGCAAGCAAGTTTTGAAAAATATGCGCAACCTGATGCGCATGAATAAAGCCAAAGGCTTTGACTGTCCCGGCTGCGCCTGGGGCGATGATAATAAAAGTACCTTCAGCTTTTGCGAAAACGGCGCCAAGGCCGTCACTTGGGAAGCGACGCGCCGCTTTATTGACGCCAGCTTCTTCGCTCAGCACAGCGTTTCTGCCCTTTATAAGCAGAGCGATTACTTCCTGGAATATCAGGGTCGCCTGACCGAACCGTTACGCTATAACCGTGAAACCGATCGTTATGAACCCATCAGCTGGGACGACGCTTTTGCGCTAATTGCCAGCCATATCAAGGCGATGGACAATCCCGACCAGATGGAGCTTTACACTTCTGGCCGCGCCAGCAACGAAGCCTCCTGGCTGTACCAGCTGTTTGGCCGCATGAACGGCAGCAACAACTTCCCGGACTGCTCAAATATGTGCCATGAGGCCAGCGGCACCGGCCTGAAGCGCAGCATTGGCGTGGGCAAAGGCACTATTCGTCTGGATGATTTCGATCATGCGGACGCTATTTTTGTTTTCGGTCAGAACCCAGGCACCAACCATCCGCGTATGCTGCACAGCCTGCGTCACGCCGCCGATCACGGCGCAAAAATCGTGACCTTTAACACGCTGCGTGAACGTGGCCTGGAGCGCTTTGCGGATCCGCAAAAGCCGCTGGAAGTGGTCACCAGTAAAGCGGGCACCATCAGTTCTACCTATTACCAGCCTAATCTCGGCGGTGATATGGCCGCAGTGCGTGGCATGGTCAAAGCCCTGGCGGAAACGCACTATGCCCGCCTGGCAGCCGGCGAACCTGGCTTGTTTGATGAAGTCTTTATCAACGCCAAAACCGAAGGAATGGAAGCTTATCTGGCTGCCGTAGAGGCAACCCAATGGTCGCAGATCGTTCAGCAGTCCGGCCTGACCGAACAGCAGATCCGTGAAGCGGCCGCTATCTACCAGAGCGCCGAACGCGTGATCTGTACCTGGGCGATGGGTATTACGCAGCATAAACATTCCGTGGAAACCGTGCGCGAGATCGTCAACCTGCAGCTGCTGTTTGGCCAGCTGGGCAAAAAAGGCGCCGGCCTCTGTCCCGTTCGAGGCCACAGTAACGTGCAGGGCAACCGCACCATGGGCATTGACGAGAAGCCTTCTCAGGCCTTCCTCGACAGCCTGGGCAAGCATTTTGATTTTGAGCCGCCGCGTGAAATTGGCCACAACACCGTTGAAGCGCTGGAAGCGATGCTGCGTGACGAGATCAAAGTTCTGATCGCGCTGGGCGGTAACCTGGCTGCCGCCGCACCGGACAGCCCACGCACCGAAGAAGCACTGCGTCGTTGCGGCCTGACCGTACAGATCAGCACCAAGCTGAACCGCAGCCATCTGTGTCCGGGCGCCGTTGATGCGCTGATCCTGCCTACGCTGGGTCGTACCGAGCAGGATATCCAGGCAACCGGCCCGCAGTTTATTACGGTCGAGGACTCCTTCAGCATGGTTCACGCCTCTGAAGGCGTAGGCAAGCCTATCGCCGACACGCAGCGCTCCGAGACATCGATCGTTGCCGGGATAGCGCACGCCGTACTGGGTTCGGAGAAAGTGGACTGGCTGAGCCTGGCAGCGGATTACAATCTGATCCGCGATCATATCGCTGCCACCATTCCAGGCTTTACGGACTTCAACGCGAAATGCGATATCAAAGGGGGCTTCTACCTGGGCAATGCCGCGGCAGAATTCCGCTTCAATACGCTGAATAATAAAGCGCAGTTCAGCGCCAGCAGCCTGCCGGAGTCGCTGTTCCCGCAGCTGGATGTGGACGTGCCGTTTACGCTGCAAACCCTGCGCTCGCACGACCAGTACAACACCACGATTTACGGCCTTGATGACCGTTACCGTGGCGTTTACGGCCAGCGCGAAGTGCTGTTTATCCATCCGGATGATATGGCGAGCCTGGGTTTCTCGGCGGGTGACAAGGTCGATATCGAAACGCTCTGGAACGACGGTATTACCCGCAAGGTTACCGAGTTTAAGCTGGTTCCTTATAATATCCCTAAAGGCAACCTGGCAGCCTACTACCCGGAAACCAACCCGCTGGTGCCCCTCTCCAGTTTTGGCGACGGCAGCGGCACGCCGACCTCAAAATCGGTGCCGGTGAAAATTACCTTGTCCGAAGATAAACCGGGCCTGCGTATCGCCTGAGGCATACCACAATAAAACGAAGCCGGGGCTTTCCCCGGCTTTTTTACGTCTTAAAGCTGCCGGTCAGGGCTGATCTTAGCAAAAACCTTTCTTTTTACATCGCCGCAGCGCTCAACCGGACTGCTGCAACATAAAATAATACTGACAGCAAACGCGCCCTGATTTTTCGCTTTTGCACGTTCCAATGCGTTAACCCAGTCCGCCCCGAAAAAAGCGAGGCTTTTCAGAGCGCAGCCTCGCAAAGCCCGCGATTTTCCGGGCTTTTTACTTGCCGCGAGGCGGTTAATCGCGTAAAACTGTCTGCCGCTCTTAGGCCACGAAAACGTTGAGAATATGTTCCAGGATAACCCGCTGCTCGCGCAGCTCAAAGAGAAACTCCACTCCCAGACGCCGCGTGTTGAAGGGGTGGTAAAAGGCACGGAAAAAGGCTTCGGCTTTCTGGAAGCAGATGCTCAGAAAAGCTATTTCATTCCGCCGCCGTTTATGAAAAAAGTGATGCACGGCGACCGCATTATTGCCGTGCTGCAAACCGATAAGGATCGTGAAGTTGCCGATCCGGAAAAACTCGTTGAACCTTTCCTGACGCGTTTTGTAGGCCGCGTGCAGAAGAAAGACGACCGTCTTTCTATCGTGCCCGATCATCCGCTGCTTAAAGACGCCATTCAGTGCCGCCCCGACCGTAACCTGAAGCATGACTTTCAGGCTGGCGACTGGGCCGTAGCCGAGATGAAGCGCCACCCGCTGAAAGGCGATCGGACTTTCTACGCCGAGCTTACCGCTTTTATTACCCACGCAGAAGATCCTCTGGCACCGTGGTGGGTAACGCTTTCCCGTCATAATCTGGAGCGCGAAGCGCCAGACGCCGTGACCGGCGACATACTGGACGAGCAGCTTGAGCGCGAAGATCTGACCTCGCTGGACTTCGTGACCATCGACAGCGCCAGTACCGAAGATATGGACGATGCGCTTTACGTTGAAGCCTTGCCGGAAGGTCAGCTGCGTCTGACCATCGCGATTGCCGATCCGACCGCCTACGTGCCGGCCAACAGCGAGCTGGATGCCATTGCCGCCGAGCGCGCATTCACTAACTATCTGCCTGGTTTCAACATCCCGATGCTGCCGCGTCAGCTTTCTGATGACGTCTGCTCGCTGCGTCCGAACGTGCGTCGCCCGGTGCTCGCCTGTCGCGTAACGGTGGCAGCTGACGGCACCCTTGGCGAAGATATCCACTTCTTTGCGGCCTGGATTGAATCCAAAGCCAAGCTGGTTTACGACCAGGTGTCAGACTGGCTGGAAAACAGCGGCGACTGGCAGCCGGAAAACGAAGCGATCGCCACGCAGATCCGTCTGCTGCACAAGCTGTGTCTTGCGCGCGGCGAATGGCGTCAGACTCATGCGCTGGTATTTAAAGATCGCCCGGACTTCCGTTTCCTGCTGGGTGAAAAAGGCGAAGTGCTGGATATCGTTGCCGAGCATCGTCGTATCGCCAACCGCATCGTGGAAGAAGCGATGATTACCGCCAACATTTGCGCCGCTACCGTACTGCGCGAGAAGCTGGGCTTCGGCATCTATAACATTCACCTTGGTTTCGATCTGGTGAACGCCGAGCAGGCCGCCAGCGTGCTGGAAAATCACGGCGTGAAGGTGGATCCCCAGGCTATCGCCACGCTGGAAGGTTTCCGCGTGCTGCGTCGCGAGCTGGACGCTCAGCCAACCCAGTTCCTGGACAGCCGCATTCGTCGTTTCCAGTCCTTTGCCGAAATCGGTATTGAGCCTGGCCCGCACTTCGGTCTTGGCCTGGAAGCCTATGCGACCTGGACCTCGCCTATTCGTAAGTACGGCGACATGATCAACCATCGCCTGCTGAAAGCGATGATCAAAGGCGAAGCGGCTGCCCGTCCGCAGGATGAGATCACCCTGAAGATGAGCGAGCGTCGTCGCCTCAACCGTATGGCCGAGCGTGACGTGGGCGACTGGCTCTATTCGCGCTTTCTGCAGAAAGCCGCCGGTACCGACGAGCGCTTTGCGGCAGAGATTATTGACGTGTCGCGTGGCGGGATGCGCGTGCGCCTGACGGCTAACGGCGCCGTTGCCTTTATCCCTGCACCATTTATTCATGCGGTGCGTGATGAAATGGTTTGCAGCCAGGAGAGTGGTACGGTGCAGATCAAAGGCGAAGTCGTCTATCGCGTGACCGATGTGATCGAAGTCACTATCGCGGAAGTCCGTATGGAAACCCGCAGCATCGTGGCTCGTCCGGCAGCCTGATGTGTTAACTAACGGGTGGGCACTGCGTCCCGCCCGTTTGATTTCCCTCCGCCGGTCTCAATGTTCAATTTTTATTTGTGACCATCCGTGCTGATACATACAGTTTTTCACTAATATGTCGCGGTTACTTTCGTTGGCATCGGTAGTGGTGTAACTGGTATCTGTCGTTTGGTGTTTTTTATCTTTTGAGGTATAGCGCCCGCTGACCACATTATCCGGCGGCAAGGTTTTTAAGGCTTCCGCCAGACAAGCCGTTTCCGTAACTTTTTCATCCTGCGCCGATGTCCCTTCCTTTACCCAGCGGTATTCCACGCATCCGGTCAACAGTAACGCCATTACCACAGTCATTATGCTTTTCATGCTTCACTCCGGTATCTAATGATTTTCCAATCATAAAACCAGCAGCATCAATAAACGCTATATCAACCCTCTCCTCGTCGCCCGGTCAGGAAAAAAACCGTTGTCCTCACACTTCTTATCCCCTCCACTTTCGCTAACAAAATATCAACATTACTTTAGCGTTATCTCGTTGGGAGATAACAAGGAGCATTGTGATGATCAAGGTAAAATCCGCCATTGTCTGGGCCGGGGTGGCGATAGCTGGCGCGATCGCCTTTGCCATGCTGGCGCTCAGCCGCGGTGAACAGGTTAACGCGCTTTGGCTGGTGGTGGCCGCGGTAGCCTGTTACAGCATTGCATGGCGCTTCTACAGCCGCTTTATCGCGGAAAACGTATTTGAACTGGACGACCGTCGGCTCACCCCCGCTGAAAGGCTTAACGACGGGCTGGATTACGTGCCGACCAATAAATGGGTGCTGTTTGGCCATCATTTTGCCGCTATCGCCGGGGCCGGGCCGCTGGTTGGCCCGATTCTGGCGGCACAGATGGGCTTCCTGCCCGGTACGCTGTGGATCCTGATCGGCGTGATGCTTGCCGGTGCGGTGCAAGATTTCCTGATCCTGTTTATCTCTACGCGTCGCGATGGCCGCTCGCTGGGCGAAATGGCGAAACAGGAGCTGGGGGCGTTCGCAGGCGTCGTTACCATGCTTGGTGCGCTGGGCGTGATGATTATCATTCTTTCCGCGCTGGCGCTGGTGGTGGTGAAAGCGCTGGCTAACAGTCCGTGGGGGCTGTTTACTATCGCTGCGACTATTCCCATCGCGCTGTTTATGGGAATTTATATGCGCTTCCTGCGGCCCGGAAAAATCGCAGAAGTGTCGCTGATTGGTTTTGTGCTGATGATGGCAGCCATTATTTACGGTGGGAATATTGCGCAGCACCCCTTCTGGGGGCCGTTCTTTACCCTGAAAGGCACCACGTTGACCTGGGTGCTGGTAATTTATGGCTTTGTCGCCTCGGTACTGCCGGTGTGGCTGCTGCTCGCCCCGCGCGATTACCTTTCCACCTTTCTGAAAATAGGCGTAATCCTTGGCCTGGCTGTCGGGATTTTGTTTGCCATGCCCGAAATGAAAATGCCTGCCGTTACGCGTTTTATCGACGGTAGCGGCCCGGTCTTTTCCGGCAGCCTGTTTCCTTTCCTGTTTATTACTATTGCCTGTGGTGCTATCTCCGGCTTTCACGCGTTGGTTTCCAGCGGTACCACACCCAAGCTGATTGAACGTGAAAGCCATATCCGCATGATTGGCTACGGCGCAATGCTGATGGAATCGTTCGTCGCGATTATGGCGCTGATTTGCGCGTCGGTGATCGAACCTGGCGTTTACTTTGCCATGAACTCGCCTGCTGCGCTGATTGGCACCACGGTAGAGTCCGCCTCGCAGGCTATTAACGGCTGGGGCTTTATGGTGACGCCGGAAATGCTAAGCGGTATCGCCAGGGATGTGGGGGAAAGCACTATCCTTTCTCGTGCCGGAGGCGCACCTACCTTCGCCGTAGGGATGGCGCATATTATTACCGAAGTATTTAACAGCCGCGTCATGATGGCGTTCTGGTATCACTTTGCCATTTTGTTTGAAGCATTGTTTATCCTTACTGCCGTGGATGCAGGCACACGCGCCTGCCGGTTTATGGTTCAGGATCTGGTGGGCACCGTGGTGCCGTCGCTGGCCAATAACCGCTCCTGGCTCGGCAATATGGCGGGTACCACCGTTGCGGTAGCCGGCTGGGGATTCTTTGTTTATCAGGGCGTGGTCGACCCACTCGGCGGTATCAATACGCTATGGCCGCTGTTCGGCATTGGTAACCAGATGCTGGCCTCGATGGCGCTGATCCTGGGTACCGTTGTGTTGTTCAAAATGAAAAAACAGCGTTATGCCTGGGTAACTCTTCTGCCGACGGCCTGGCTTTTTATCACCTCAATGTATGCAGGCTGGCAGAAAATTTTCCACGAAAAGCCGTCTATCGGTTTTCTTGCTCAGGCCAGAAAGTTCGCCAAAGGCATTGATGAAGGCGTGCTTATCGCGCCAGCCAAAACTGTAGCGGATATGCAGACTATCGTGTTCAGCAATCAGATCAACGCCGCGCTTTGCGCTTTTTTTATGTTGGTTGCCATCACCATGCTTATTGCGGCTTTTTTCGTCATTCGTCGTGCATTAAACAGCCAAAACCCGACGGTGCACGAAGCCGACATTTCTTTGCGAAGCGAGGCGCACCATGGCTAGAGCTATTTTTTCCTGCCCTAAAAAAAGTCGGTTCAGCGTGCTACGCTGTCGACCTTTAGCGATAACGGTAATAAAAGAACCCCTAACGTTACGTTTGTTAATGTCGCGGCTGGCGCAGTGTTTTCGTCTGATGGTTGGCGTGCAGGATTATCAAACCTACCTGCGGCATATGCAGCTGCATCACCCTGCCGATAAGGCCATGACGGAGAAAGATTTTCATCGCTACTGTCTGGAAGCCCGCTTTCCTTCTGCAGCGGGAAAAGTGGGGAAATGTCCCTGTTAAGTCCGGTCCCCGATCGCCCGATCGGGGCTTTTTTCAACATAGTTAATTTCCGTCATAAAAAATATCTTAAACATTGCGCTTGTGATTATCCTGTTTGCCGAATACTGTTGCTAAAATAAGAAGATACAGCCTGTATTGCATTCTCCAGGGAGAAATCTGATGACCGATGAGCAAGGGCAATCGTTACTTTATACCTGGTTTGGTACTAACAGCCCTCATTGGCGTTTAAAGTCTGACAGCGATGCACTTTTATTTGCAGAGGATGAATCGGCAGATACGCATGTCGTTATTCCATTAACACCTTCGCAGGCGAACCTGCTGCGTACGATGACGGTTATTACCTCCAGCATCAATCTGACGGTATCGCTGTATGGCGAACCGCTTTCTATGCATATGGTTGGCCGCCGTGTGAACCAGACCGAATGGGCAGGCAGTGCTTCCGCCTGGGGCGATACTGAAAGCGTGGCTCGCGATCTGTCGCTGGGCCTTTCGTTTGCCGAGCAGGTTGTTTCAGAAGCCAACTCGGTTATCGTCATCCTCGATCAGCGGGGCAACATCCAGCGCTTTAACCGTAAAAGCGAGGAGTACACCGGTCTGAAAGAACAGGATGTTATTGGCCGTAATGTTTTTCAGCTGTTTATGACCCGTCAGGAGGCGGCCTCGTCACGCCGCAATGTCAGTGGCTTTTTCCGCGACGGCAACTCTTACGAAGTGGAACGCTGGGTGAAAACCTGTCAGGGCCAGCGTTTGTTTCTTTTCCGAAACAAGTTTGTCCACAGCGGCAGCGGCAAAAATGAAATTTTTCTGATCTGCTCGGGTACTGATATTACCGAAGAACGCCGGGCCCAGGAGCGTCTACGGGAACTGGCGAACACCGACGGTATTACCGGCCTGCCGAACCGTAATGCCATTAACAATGCTATCGCGGCGGCGCTGGCACAAGACATGCGCCAGCAAATTGGCATTGTCTATCTCGACCTCGATAACTTTAAAAAAGTTAACGATGCCTACGGTCATATGGTCGGCGATGAGCTGTTAAAAGCGGTGTCGCTGGCCATTTTAAGCTGTCTGGCCACGAACCAGACGCTGGCGCGGCTGGGCGGCGATGAGTTTTTAGTGCTGGCGGTCGGCGCCACGCAGCAGGACCTGGAAGCCATGGCCACGCGCATCCTCGACCGGCTCAGGCAGCCTTTCCGCATCGGGCTGATTGAAGTTTATACGGGCTGCTCTATCGGCATCGCGCTTAGTCCCCAACATGGTGAAGACCGCGAAAGCCTGATCCGTAACGCGGACACGGCGATGTATACGGCAAAAGAGAACGGTCGCAGTAAGTACTGCGTTTTTGCGGCGGAAATGAATCGACGCGTGTTTGAATACCTTTGGCTGGATACCAATCTCCGCAAAGCGCTGGAGCAGGATCAGCTTGTTATTCACTATCAACCGAAACTAAACCGGGCTGGCGAAGTGCATAGCGTAGAGGCGCTGGTACGCTGGATCTCGCCGGAACGCGGGCTGATTTCACCGGCGGACTTTATCTCCTATGCTGAGGAGTCAGGATTGATCGTGCCGCTGGGCCGCTGGGTCATGCTGACTGCTCTTGAGCAGGTAATGAGGTGGCGTAAGCAAGGGATCGACCTGCGCGTGGCCGTTAACGTTTCTCCCCGCCAGCTGCTTGATGACAGGATCTATATCGATTTGAAACAGGCGCTTGAAAAAGCCAACCTGACACGCTGCCCGATTGATATCGAGCTGACCGAAAGCTGTTTAATTGAAAATGAGCAGCAGGTGCTAACGCTGATGAACCAGTTCCAGGAACTGGGTGCTGAAGTCCATCTGGACGATTTTGGGACCGGCTACTCTTCGCTTTCCCAGCTGGCGCGCGTGCCGATCAACGCCATCAAGCTGGATCAAAGTTTTATTCGCGGAGTGAACAGCCAGCCGGTTTCACAATCGCTGGTGCGGGCAATCGTCGCTGTAGCAAAAGCATTGAATTTGCAG
>NZ_DALZCD010000091.1:0-14694 GCF_031978025.1 Erwinia sp. | reverse complement strand
TAGGGGAGGGATAACGCGTGGCGTCATAACTGGCCAGATAGTCTGATTCTGAAAGCATACGCTTTTCCATAAGTAATTGTCGCTAAGACATTTTAGCATCACAGGGTTAAAGCCTGCAATATATAGCCACCCCTTCATCTTTAATTCCTTTATAATCAATATATTAATCAGATTGGCTGACGCAGGCGTAAATTTCACTTGCTAAAAAGTGTCATAGGGACAATTATATAAGTGTCACAAGGACATTAACTGAGCCGGAGGAAAAAATATGCAGCTGGAACTCTTTCTTGATGGAAAAAAAGTCGCGCTGGAAACGGGGCGCTTTCCCGATGGCGCCGTCCGCGCACGTCTGCTACCCCCGCTGCTTCCTCAGGCGGAAAAACTGGTTGCTCGTGCGACGGGTATGCGCAACATGGACGATTTGATGCTGCTGGCGCAGGTTATGGATGCCGCCCGCAGACGTTATGACCTGCAATGGACCACGCTGGAACTGCCCTGGCTGCCCTATGCCCGCCAGGATCGCCACATGCAGGAAGGCGATAGCTTTGCCCTGAAACTCTTTGCCGGTTTCCTGAACCAGCTTGGCTTCAATCGGGTGCAGGTGCTGGATCCCCACAGCGATGTGGCGGATGCCGTGATCAATAATATGGTGTCTGTTCCGCAGCACCTCTGCCTGCAACAGAGCGCGAGCCTGGTGGCAAAATTACAAAACGGCATGATGCTGCTGGCACCGGACGCGGGCGCATTAAAAAAAATTCATGCAGTGGCGCAGCAGGTAAAAGCCCACGAATACGGTATCCTGGGTAAACATCGCGACTTAAGCAGCGGTGCACTGAGCGGTTTTTCTCTGCTGCAGGGTGACGTTGCCGGGAAAGACGTGCTGATAGCTGACGATTTATGCGATGCAGGCGGCACCTTTATTGGCTCGGCGGCTGTGCTGCGTGAGGCAGGCGCGCGTTCTGTCAGCTTGTATGTTACCCATGGTCTGTTTACGCGAGGCGTCGAAGCGCTGTTGGAGCAGGGTATTGACCATATCTGGACGACCACTTCTGTAGCCGATCCGGCGATTGCCGGTGAACGTGTAGAGCTAATTGATATTAAAACTATTTACGACAACGAGGGTACAGCCCATGCGCATTAATCCTGTTCTGGCTATCGACGGCTATAAAACATCACATCGCGAACAGTATCCACAGGGAACCAGCCGCATTTATTCAAATTTTACGCCGCGTGGTAACCGCTTCTTTACCTCGCCGATGGCGGACGACAGGCTGGTATTCTTTGGATTACAGGGTTTTTTACAGTGGTTTATGATCGATCTGTTTAACGACGCGTTTTTTGCCCGACCTGAAGCCGAAGTGGTGACAGAGTACCAGCAGCTGATGGACAGCTATTTGGGCAAAGAGCGTATCGATGTGGAGCATATCCGCGCGCTGCATCGCCTGGGCTATCTGCCGCTGGAAATCAAAAGTCTGGATGAAGGCAGTAAGGTGCCAATGAAAGTGCCTGTCCTGACCATTACCAACACCGTTGATGACTTTTTCTGGCTGGTCAATTATCTGGAAAGCGTGATGTCAGCAGAATTATGGAAAGCCTCGACCAACGCCACTATCGCACACCATTACCGGCTGGTCTGCGAGCGTTGGGCTGAGCTGACCTGTGATGACACCAGCCATCTTGATTTTCAATGCCATGATTTTTCGCTGCGGGGAATGTCCGGACTGCATGATGCCGCTCAGGCGGGCGCGGGTCATCTGCTGAGCTTTACCGGTACCGACAGCATTCCGTCGATTCTCTACCTTCGTCAGTACTACACGCCGCCCAAAGACTACTTTATCGCGGGCAGTATTCCGGCGACGGAGCACAGCGTGATGTGTATGGGGGAAGAGCAGGGCGAAATCGCCACGTTTCGGCGATTAATTAGCGAACTCTATCCACAGGGCTTTGTTTCCATCGTGTCGGATACCTGGGACTACTGGAAAGTGCTTACCGAATACAGCCGCGAGCTGAAAACGGAAATCATGGCGCGGGAAGGGCGTCTGGTCTTCCGCCCGGACAGTGGCGATCCGGTTGAGATCCTGTGCGGAACCGGCGACGACACCGATCGCGACCCGGCACGCACGCCACAACAGAAAGGCTCCGTAGAAGTCCTGTGGGAGATTTTCGGCGGTACGGTTAACGAGAAGGGCTACCGGGTGTTAGACAGCCATGTAGGGCTGATCTATGGCGATTCGATTACGCTGGAGCGAGCCAATCTGATCCTGGCGCGCCTGGAGGCAAAAGGCTTTGCCAGCAGCAACGTGGTGTTCGGCGTCGGCTCTTACACTTACCAATACAGCACCCGCGATACTTTCGGTTTTGCGATGAAGGCGACCTGGGGTGAGGTAAAAGGCATTGAGCGTGAAATTTTCAAGCAGCCAAAAACCGACAGCGGCCTGAAAAAATCCGCCAGAGGACTCCTGCGGGTCGAGCGGGATAGCGCGGGGGAATATTACCTGTTGGATCGGCAGACTCGGGAGCAGGAACAGGGTGGCGAACTGAAAACCCGTTTTTTAAACGGCACCCTGCTTAATCAGGAAGCATTGCCAGCGCTGCGCCAACGTCTGGCGGGCAAGTAAGTGAGTCGGGAGAAAATGTTTTTTCTCCCGACTCCTTTTTACGAAGCCAGCATAGCTTCCAGCTGTTCCTGCGCGTCCAGCCAGGCCATCTCACATTCCTCCAGCGCGGATTTTGCTTCGGCCTGCTGTTGCAGCGCCGCCGTAAGATCCGCTTTGCGGCTTTGATCGTAAAGCGCGGTATCGGCCAGCTTTGTTTCCGCATCGGCCAGCGTGGCGTTGAATTTCTCCATCTGCTTTTCCAGCTTTTCGATCTGCTTGCGCAGCGGCTGCGTTTGCGTGCGCAGTTCGGCTTCACGGCGCTTCTGATCTTTTCTGGCCTGTGCGCTGTTGCCGCTTTCCTGTTTCGGTTCGGCGGCAGCGCTGGTCTGCTTTTGCAGGTCGCTCAGCCACTGCTGATAATCTTCCAGATCGCCGTCAAACGCTTCGACTTTGCCGTCGTGAACCAGATAGAGATCGTCCGTGGTGGAACGCAGTAAATGGCGATCGTGCGAAACCACCACCAGCGCGCCTTCAAAATCGATCAGCGCTTCGGTCAGTGCCTGACGCATATCCAAATCAAGGTGGTTGGTCGGTTCATCCAGCAGCAGAAGATTTGGGCGCTGCCAGACAATCAGCGCCAGCACCAGCCGCGCTTTTTCACCGCCGGAGAAGCGCTCGGTCTGCTCCGTAACTTTATCACCCTGAAAACCAAAGCCGCCCAGATAGTCGCGCAGCTGCTGCTCCAGCACTTTTGGCGCCAGCCGTACCAGATGCTGCAGCGGCGATTCATCTGCCCGTAAGAATTCCAGCTGATGCTGGGCGAAGTAGCCAAGTTTGATGCCTTTCGCCAGGCCGATATCGCCTTTTAGCGGCGCCAGCTCACCGGCCAGCAATTTAATCAGCGTGGATTTACCGGCACCGTTGCGGCCCAACAGGCCAATGCGCGAGCCGGGCACCAGGTTCAGCTTGATGGAATCCAGAATAACGCGGTCGGCATAGCCAGCGCTGACTTTTTCCATCTTCAACAGCGGGTTAGGCAAACTTTCCGGCTCGCGGAAGCTAAAAGTAAACGGATTATCGACGTGCGCGGGCGCAATCAGCTCCATACGCTCCAGCATTTTAATACGGCTTTGCGCCTGCTTTGCCTTACTGGCCTTGGCCTTAAAGCGGTCAATAAAACTTTGCAGGTGCGCTACTTTCTGCTGCTGGTTTTCGAACATTGACTGCTGCTGCGCCAGTTTGGTGGCGCGCTGGATCTCAAACGAGCTGTAGTTGCCGGTATATTCGAAGATCGACTGCTGTTCGATATGCAAGATTTTATCCACCACGGGGTCCAGGAAGTCGCGGTCGTGGGAGATCAGGATCAGCGTGCCCTGATAGCTTTTCAGCCAGCGCTCCAGCCAGATCACCGCGTCCAGATCGAGGTGGTTGGTGGGTTCGTCAAGCAGCAGCAGGTCAGAACGACAGATCAGCGCCTGCGCCAGATTCAGGCGCATCCGCCAGCCTCCGGAGAAATCGCTGACCGGCCGCTGCAGCTGCTCCTGAGAAAAGCCCAAACCGTTAAGCAGGCTGGCGGCGCGTGACTGTATTGTCCATGCCTGAACGGCGTCCAGCTTGCCGTGCAGCGTGGCGATAGCGTGGCCGTCGTCGTTCTCGTTGGCCTTTGCCAGGTCTGCCTGCAGCTGACGATACTCGCGATCGCCATCAATGACATATTCGATAGCAGGCATATTAAGCGCAGGCGTTTCCTGATTAACCCAGGCCAGCGACCAGCTGCCCGGATAGGTAAAGCTGCCCGCATCAGCGCTTATCTCGTTCTTAAGCAGCGACAGCAGCGTGGATTTACCGCAGCCGTTCTTGCCCACCAGCCCCACTTTCTGACCGGGATTGATGGTAGCGGAAGCGTTATCCAGCAGGACGCGAACGCCGCGTCGGATTTGTAACGATGAGAAGAGAATCATAAGCGCCGTAATAACCAGGATATGTTAAATTGAACCATCATAAATGCGTTGCGGAATGCACAATTTCGCAGTGTCGAGCATGGTAGCGGAATTTCCCCGCCATGACGACGATTTGGAGGGGATTGATGTTGCAGCCGCCCAAAGTTTTGCTGCTCTATGCTCACCCGGAATCCCAGGACTCGATTGCCAATCGGGTATTACTGGAGCCGGCCAAAGCATTACCTAACGTGACCGTTCACGACTTATACGCGCACTATCCAGACTTTTTTATTGATATTTATTACGAACAGCAACAGCTGCGCGATCATGACATCATCGTGTTTCAACATCCGCTTTACACCTACAGCTGTCCCGCGCTGCTAAAAGAGTGGCTGGACCGCGTGCTGTCGCGCGGCTTTGCCAGCGGGCCAGGCGGCAACGTGCTGGAAGGAAAATACTGGCGTAGCGTCGTGACCACTGGCGAACCGGAAACGGCCTATCACCAGGAAGGGCTTAATCGCTATCCGCTGTCGGATATCATGCGGCCATTTGAGCTGACGGCGCAAATGTGCCGGATGCACTGGCTCACGCCGATGATTATTTATTGGGCGCGTCGGCAGACGCCGGAAATGATGAAAAATTACGCGCGAGCTTACAGCGACTGGCTGGCGTCACCTTTGCCTTACGGAGGCACCTGAATGGAAGGACAAACCCTGCTCACGGCTGGTGTGGTCTATCTTTTTGCGGCAGTTATCGCCGTTCCGATCGCGGCCCGTCTTGGCATTGGGGCCGTGCTGGGCTATCTGCTGGCCGGTATTGCTATTGGGCCATGGGGATTGGGCTTTATCAGCGACGTAGAAGAAATCCTGCATTTCTCCGAACTTGGCGTCGTTTTCCTGATGTTTATTATCGGGCTGGAACTGAATCCTTCCAAGCTTTGGGAACTGCGGCGCTCTATTTTCGGCGTGGGCGCAGCCCAGGTGATTTTCAGCGCGGCGATCCTGGGCGGCCTGCTCTGGCTGACCGATTTCTCCTGGCAGGCGGCCATGATTGGCGGCCTTGGCCTGGCGATGTCGTCTACGGCGATGGCGCTGCAGCTGATGAGCGACAAAGGCATGAAGCGCAATGAATCCGGCCAGCTGGGCTTTTCGGTGCTGCTGTTCCAGGATCTGGCCGTGATCCCGGCCCTGGCACTGGTGCCGCTGCTGGCAGGGGGCGACAGTGGCCATACCGACTGGATGAAAGTCGGCATGAAAGTACTGGCGTTTGCCGGCATGTTGGTAGGGGGGCGTTTTCTGCTGCGGCCGATTTTTCGCTTTATTGCCGCTTCTGACGTGCGGGAAGTCTTTACCGCTGCCGCCTTGCTGCTGGTGCTGGGATCGGCGTTGTTTATGGATGCGCTGGGCCTGTCGATGGCGCTGGGCACGTTTATCGCGGGCATTCTGCTGGCGGAAAGTGAATACCGGCACGAGCTGGAAGTCGCTATCGATCCTTTTAAAGGACTGCTGCTGGGGCTGTTCTTTATCTCCGTAGGCATGGCGCTGAATCTGGGCGTGCTCTATACCCACATCGTCGAAATTTTGGTTGGCGTGGTGTTGCTGGTGGCGATCAAAGCGGGCGTGCTTTATCTGCTGTCACGGATTTTCGGCCTGCGCAGTTCTGAACGGTTACAGTTCTCGGCGGTATTGAGTCAGGGCGGTGAGTTCGCATTTGTGCTCTTTTCAGCTGCCTCTTCAGCAAAACTCTTCAGCGGCGACCAGATGCCGTTGCTGCTGGTGACGGTCACGCTGTCGATGATGACCACGCCGCTGCTGATGCAAAGCGTGGATAAGATTCTGGCGAAGCGGTTTAACGATGGCGACGACAGCGACGAGAAGCCTTTTGTCGAAGACGACAAGCCGCAGGTCATCGTGGTGGGGTTTGGCCGTTTCGGTCAGGTAGTGGCGCGTTTGCTGATGGCAAATGAAAAGCGAATTACGGTGCTGGAACGCGATATCAGTGCGGTCAGCCTGATGCGCACCTATGGTTATAAAGTATACTATGGTGATGCCACCGAGCTGGAGCTGTTGCGCGCCGCAGGCGCAGAAACGGCGCAGTCTATCGTTATTACCTGCAATGGGCCGGAAGACGCGATGGAAATCGTGCGGCTCTGCCAGCATCATTTTCCACATCTGCAAATCCTGGCACGAGCGCGTGGCCGTGTAGAGGCGCATGAGCTGCTCCAGGCAGGCGTCACCCAGTTCTCGCGTGAAACTTTCTCCAGTGCGCTGGAGCTTGGCCGCAAAACGCTGATGTCGCTGGGCATGCATCCCCATCAGGCTTTTCGCGCGCAGCAGCATTTCCGCCGTCTTGATATGCGAATGTTGCGCGAACTGATGCCAAACCTCGGTGACAGCCAGCAAATTTCCCGCGTGAAAGAAGCCAGGCGAGAGCTGGAAGATATTTTCCAGGCCGAAATGCGGCGTGAAAAGCGCCAGTTTGACGGCTGGGATGAATCAGAATAGGGCGGGGCGAAAGCCTTTTACTGAGCCGACATCGCTTTGCCTGGCAGAGCGTTGTCTTTTATTTAATCGGAAAACCTATGCGTAAAAGATTTATTGCCGGAGCGACTTGTCCTAAGTGCCAGGCTAAAGATACCCTTGCTCTGTGGGTTGAAAATAATGTCGATGTGGTTGAGTGCGTTAAGTGTGGTCATCAGATGCGCGAAGCAGATAAGCACGTGCGTGATGAAGTTCGCACTAATGAGCAAGTCATCGGAATTTTTCATCCCGAGTAGCGTTATCGCTCAGCTTTTTTTAAGCTGTATCTTACAGCGGCGTTGAAATCCATTACAATCAGCGCAAACTCAGAGCTTGCCGGCAAATCCGCCGATGTTTCAAGCTCTCAACGGTTAGGAGTAATCATGAAAGTAGCAAAAGACCTGGTAGTCAGCCTGGCATATCAGGTACGTACGGAAGACGGTGTGATGGTTGATGAGTCTCCGGTGACCGCACCGCTGGACTATCTGCACGGTCATGGTTCCCTGATTTCTGGTCTGGAAAAAGCGCTGGAAAATCACGAAGCCGGCGACAAATTTGAAGTGCATATCGCCGCTGACGAAGCTTACGGTCAGTATGATGACAACCTGGTGCAGCGTGTGCCAAAAGACGTCTTTATGGGCGTTGACGAGCTGCAGGTTGGCATGCGTTTCCTGGCGGAAACCGATCAGGGCCCGGTCCCGGTTGAAATCACCGAAGTGGAAGACGACCACGTAGTGGTTGACGGTAACCACATGCTGGCGGGTCAGAACCTGAACTTCAATGTGGAAGTTGTGGCGATCCGTGAAGCAACCGAAGAAGAGCTGGCCCACGGCCACGTCCACGGTGAGCACGACCATCACCATGAGCATGACCATGAGCATGGTAAAGGCGGTTGTGGCACCGGCGGCTGCGGCTGCAGCCACTAAGCCCCAATGAAAAAAGGCCACCTCATCGGTGGCCTTTTTTTTGGTCTGAAATCAATAGTGCGGCGGCGGCGTCTCTTCCGACTGCGAAGCGAGCATTGACGGCGCTGCCGCTTTTAGTTTATCGGTCAGCAGGCGCATCTGTTCACGCATGCGGGCCATTTCCAGTTCGTGGTGTACCACCGTCTGGTTGAGCTCTTCAATAGTGTGCTCCTGAAAAGCCAGACGGCTTTCCAGCAGCTCTAAACGCTGCTCAAACACGGATTGTTGCATACTTTTACCTCTTGCTGTCGCCAGGGCTGGATGGGGCCGATTCTACCGACAAAAGTCAGGCCAGCACAGGCATAGCCGGTTTAATTTGGCCCACCCCGTTGAAAAAAGCCGTTATTGCCTGCATCTTCATGAGGAAACTTTCGGACAAACAAGCGGTCGGAAGTAGTTAGTTATCATGGCGAGAGCATAAAGTTTTCTCGCGCACGGCTGTATAGTACAGGCTCTGTCTGTAAAACGATTTCCGAGGTGAGAGGCTTCGGTTTTGGAGAAATGGATGAAATCACTGTTTAAAGTCACACTGTTAGCCACCACCCTGGGCGTTGCGCTGAATGCACCGCTGGCATCCGCTGCCGAAACCGCTGCGGCACCAGCAGCGCCAGCCGCACAGGCGCCACAGCAGGCACCGAAGAATGCCGCATTTACAAATGAAGATCAGCAGTCTGCTTACGCGCTGGGCGCGTCACTTGGCCGCTACATGGAAAATTCACTGAAAGAGCAGGAAAAACTGGGTATCGCGCTGGATAAGCAGCAGCTGATCTCAGGCGTTCAGGATGCTTTCGCAGGTAAGAGCAAGCTCTCCGATCAGGAGATTGAGCAGACGCTGCAGGCATTTGAAGGCCGCGTGAAAACTGCCGCTCAGGCGAAAATGGAAAAAGACGCGAAGGAAAATACCGAGAAAGGTAACGCTTTCGCTACCAAATTTGCGAAAGAAAAAGGCGTGAAGAAAACGGAATCTGGCCTGCTGTATCAGGTAGAGAAAGAAGGGACCGGTGACGCACCGAAAGACAGCGATACTGTAGTGGTGAACTACAAAGGGACGCTGATCGACGGTTCAGAATTCGACAACTCCTATACGCGCGGTGAACCGCTCTCTTTCCGTCTTGACGGCGTGATCCCTGGCTGGACCGAAGGCCTGAAGCACGTGAAAAAAGGCGGTAAAATCAAGCTGGTCATCCCACCACAGCTTGCCTACGGCAAAAATGGCGTGCCGGGTATTCCGGCTAATTCTACGCTGGTCTTCGATGTCGAACTGCTGGACATCAAACCGGCCGCGAAGGCGGATGCTAACGCACCGGCACCGACCGATACACCGGCCGCCGCTCAGACCAAATAAGATGCCTGCCGCCACGTTCGTGGCGGCCTCTTTTTATTCCCCTCCCCAGTGCAATGCCCACAAGAAATACATGACAAAGGTCGGGACAGACATTTCCGATATTTGCTAGACTGACGCTCTTCGCTGCGCGGGCCGCGTACCGCGGACTCTTTTAAGGGTGGTGTCTTAATGTCTGGCTCAATTTTTACCGGTGATGTGAACGATCTGGAATTACTGGAGCAGCATCCCTTCGAACAAACCGATTTTGATATTCTTAAATCTTACGAGGCCGTGGTAGACGGGCTGGCAATGCTTATCGGCTCGCACTGCGAGATTGTCCTGCATTCGCTGGAAGACCTGAAACGCTCGGCGGTCAGGATCGCTAACGGTGAGCACACCGGCCGCAAAATCGGTTCACCTATAACCGATCTGGCGCTGCGGATGCTGCATGATATGACAGATGCGGAAAGCAATGTCTCCAGAGCCTATTTCACCCGTGCCAAAAGCGGCGTGCTGATGAAATCGGTCACTATTGCTATTCGTAATGGCAAACAGCGTGTCATCGGACTGCTGTGCATCAATATGAATCTGGATGTGCCTTTCTCGCAGATTATGGCGACCTTTATGCCGCCGGAAACGCACGAGATGGATTCTTCCGTCAACTTCGCCTCTTCGGTGGAGGATTTGGTGATGCAAACGCTGGAGTTTACGATTGAGGAGGTCAGCAATGACCGCAACATCTCCAACAATGCCAAGAATCGTCAGATTGTGCTGAACCTCTACGAAAAAGGCATCTTCGATATTAAAGATGCTATCAGTCAGGTGGCCGAACGCCTGAATATCTCCAGACACACCGTTTATCTCTATATTCGCCAGTTTAAAAACGGCGACTTCCAGGGAAGCGAGCGTTAATGCGTTACACGCTGTTAGTAACCGGCCCGGCTTATGGGACACAGCAGGCCAGTTCCGCCTGGCTGTTTGCTCAGGCGCTGCTGGCCGAAGGACACGAGTTGGAAAGCGTCTTCTTTTACCGTGAAGGGGTGCTTAACGCCAGCGCGCTGACTTCGCCAGCCAGCGATGAGTTCAATCTGACTCAGGCATGGCAACAATTACATCGCGATCGTGGCGTTGCGCTAAATATTTGCGTGGCCGCCGCGCTGCGTCGCGGTATCGTGGATCCGCAGGAAGCAAAAAATCAGGCGTTGCCGGCGGCCAATCTGGCTGAAGGCTTTCAGCTTTCTGGCTTGGGTGCGCTGGCAGAAGCCGCGTTAAGCAGCGAACGGATGGTGCAATTTTGATGAAGCGAATCGCCTTTGTCTTCAGTCAGGCACCTCATGGTTCCAGCGCCGGCAGGGAAGGGCTGGATGCCGTGATGGCCGTTTCAGCGCTTAGCGAAGACGTGGCGCTGTTTTTTATCAGCGACGGCGTAACGCAACTGCTGGGCGACCAGCAGCCGGAAAAGGTGCTGGCGCGCAACTATATCGCCACTTTTGGCGTACTGCCGCTGTATGATGTGGAAAATTTCTACGCCTGTTCGGCCTCGCTGGCCGAGCGGGGTCTTGATGCTGCCGCGTTGAAAGCTCTGCCGGTCACGGTACTGGCGCCTCCCGCGCTGCGCGCAGAGCTGGAAAAATACGATCAAATTATTTCTTTCTGAGGAAAGTATGCTGCATACGGTGATCAACTCGCCTTTCCGCTGCGATTTCAACGCCCTGCTGCGAATGCTGGCAAATGGGGACGACGTACTGCTAATGCAGGACGGCGTACTGGCAGCGCTGGAAGGCAGCCAGGCCCTTGAATTGCTGCTTCTGGCCCCCATTTCTCTCTATGCGCTGCAGGACGATGTTATCGCTCGCGGACTTTCCGCTCAAATTTCATCCAGCGTGGCCGCAGTAAGCTATACTGAGTTCGTCGCGTTGACGGTAAAACAGACTCAACAAATGACCTGGTGAGTACGATATCCTGGTTATTTCTTGACACCTTTTCTGCTCAGCCCTAAAATTCCGCGTCCTCGTTATCTGACGAGGCGATTTATTACGTGTTTACGAAGCAAAAGCAAATTCCAGGAGCTATTTAATGGCAACAGTTAACCAGCTGGTTCGCAAACCACGCGCACGCAAAGTTGCAAAGAGCAACGTGCCTGCGCTGGAAGCTTGCCCGCAGAAACGTGGCGTATGTACTCGTGTGTACACCACTACCCCTAAAAAACCGAACTCCGCACTGCGTAAAGTTTGCCGTGTGCGTTTGACTAACGGTTTTGAAGTTACCTCCTACATCGGTGGTGAAGGTCATAACCTGCAGGAACACTCCGTGATCCTGATCCGTGGCGGTCGTGTAAAAGACTTGCCAGGTGTGCGTTACCACACCGTTCGTGGCGCGCTGGACTGCTCAGGTGTTAAAGACCGTAAGCAGGCTCGCTCCAAGTACGGCGTGAAGAAGCCAAAGGCTTAATGGTTCTCCGTTAAGTAAGGCCAAACGTTTTATCTTAAATGTCATAATAAACTCGTAGAGTTTTGGACAATCCTGAATTAACAACGGAGTATTTCCATGCCACGTCGTCGCGTCATTGGTCAGCGTAAAATTCTGCCAGATCCTAAGTTCGGATCAGAGCTGCTGGCCAAATTTGTAAATATCCTGATGGTAGATGGTAAAAAATCTACCGCCGAATCAATCGTTTATACTGCACTTGAGACCCTGGCTCAGCGTGCTGGTAAAGGCGAACTGGAAGCATTCGAAGTAGCCCTGGACAACGTCCGCCCAACCGTGGAAGTTAAATCCCGTCGCGTTGGTGGTTCTACTTATCAGGTACCAGTTGAAGTCCGTCCGGTTCGTCGTAATGCTCTGGCAATGCGTTGGATCGTTGAAGCTGCTCGTAAACGCGGTGATAAATCAATGGCTCTGCGCCTGGCGAACGAACTTTCTGATGCTGCGGAAAACAAAGGTACCGCAGTGAAGAAACGTGAAGACGTTCACCGTATGGCCGAAGCCAACAAGGCGTTCGCACACTACCGCTGGTAACAGCTCAGTAGTTGTTATTAACCCAGCGGGCGTTCAGTTGACCCCGCTGGGATTTAACTTTGAACGTCCTAGAATCAGAGGAATCAAATGGCTCGTACAACACCCATTACACGCTACCGTAACATTGGTATCAGTGCACACATCGACGCCGGTAAGACGACCACTACCGAACGTATTCTGTTCTACACCGGTGTAAACCATAAAATCGGTGAAGTTCATGATGGCGCAGCCACTATGGACTGGATGGCGCAGGAGCAGGAGCGTGGTATTACCATTACCTCCGCAGCGACTACCGCTTTCTGGTCAGGTATGGCTAAGCAGTTCGAGCCGCACCGCGTTAACATCATCGACACCCCGGGACACGTTGACTTCACCATCGAAGTAGAACGTTCCATGCGTGTTCTTGACGGCGCAGTAATGGTTTACTGTGCAGTTGGTGGTGTTCAGCCACAGTCTGAAACCGTATGGCGTCAGGCTAACAAATATAAAGTTCCACGCATCGCGTTCGTTAACAAAATGGACCGCATGGGTGCTAACTTCCTGAAAGTAGTTGGCCAGATTGAAGCACGTCTGGGCGCAACTCCGGTTCCTCTGCAGCTGGCTATCGGCGCAGAAGAGAACTTCACCGGCGTTGTTGACCTGATCAAGATGAAAGCGATCAACTGGAACGACGCAGACGCAGGCGTGACCTTCGATTACGAAGAGATTCCAGCTGATATGCAGGAACTGGCAGAAGAATGGCGCCAGAAACTGATTGAAGCCGCGGCCGAAGGTTCTGACGAGCTGATGGAGAAATTCTTTGGCGGCGAAGAGCTGACTGAAGAAGAGATCAAAACGTCTCTGCGTAAGCGCGTACTGAATAACGAAATCATCCTGGTTACCTGTGGTTCTGCATTTAAGAACAAAGGTGTTCAGGCGATGCTGGATGCTGTGATCGAATACCTGCCGTCACCAACTGACGTAACAGCGATCAACGGTATTCTGGACGATGGTAAAGATACGCCAGCAGTTCGTCACTCAGACGACAACGAGCCGTTTGCTGCGCTGGCGTTTAAAATCGCTACCGACCCGTTTGTGGGTAACCTGACATTCTTCCGCGTTTACTCTGGTATCGTTAACTCTGGCGACACCGTGTACAACCCGGTTAAATCTCAGCGCGAGCGTCTGGGCCGTATCGTACAGATGCACGCTAACAAACGTGAAGAGATCAAAGAAGTTCGCGCAGGCGATATCGCTGCGGCTATCGGTCTGAAAGACGTGACTACCGGTGACACCCTGTGTGATCCGGATAACGTGATCATTCTGGAGCGCATGGAATTCCCTGAGCCGGTAATCTCTATCGCTGTAGAACCGAAAACCAAAGCTGACCAGGAAAAAATGGGTCTGGCTCTGGGCCGTCTGGCTAAAGAAGACCCATCATTCCGCGTATGGACTGATGAAGAGTCTAACCAGACTATTATCGCCGGTATGGGTGAGCTGCACCTCGACATCATCGTTGACCGCATGAAGCGTGAATTCAACGTTGAAGCGAACGTCGGTAAACCTCAGGTTGCTTACCGCGAAGCGATTCGCTCTAAAGTAACTGACATCGAAGGTAAACACGCCAAGCAGTCTGGTGGTCGCGGTCAGTATGGTCATGTTGTTATCGACATGTTCCCACTGGAGCCGGGTTCAAACCCGAAAGGCTACGAATTTATCAACGACATCAAGGGTGGTGTTATTCCTGGCGAATACATCCCTGCGGTTGATAAAGGCATTCAGGAACAGCTGAAAGCCGGTCCACTGGCGGGTTACCCGGTAGTTGATCTGGGCGTGCGTCTGCACTTCGGTTCTTACCATGACGTTGACTCCTCTGAGCTGGCGTTTAAACTGGCAGCATCTATCGCCTTTAAAGATGGCTTTAAGAAAGCACAGCCTGTGCTGCTTGAACCAATCATGAAGGTTGAAGTTGAAACGCCTGAAGAGAACACTGGTGACGTTATCGGTGACCTGAGCCGTCGTCGTGGTACGCTGCGCGGTCAGGAATCCAACGTGACTGGCGTTGTGATCCACGCTGAAGTGCCGCTGTCTGAAATGTTCGGATATGCTACACAGCTGCGTTCTATCACCAAAGGCCGTGCATCTTACTCCATGGAATTCCTGAAGTATGATGACGCGCCAAACAACGTCGCTCAGGCTGTTATTGAAGCCCGTGGTAAATAATCGGGTTTAACCAATTGATCCCGTGCTCTCCTTTCCACAGGGGAGAGCACAGAAAGTAAGGAATATCGCCGTGGCTAAAGAAAAATTTGAACGTTCCAAACCGCACGTCAACGTTGGTACTATCGGCCA